>JAFSRZ010000009.1 GCA_017445875.1 Oscillospiraceae bacterium
CGGGTCATTCCGAGGTTTTGCCCGCTGTAAAGTCAGCGCGAACTAACGCCACGGATTTTAGGCGTCTTCCACCTTACGGTGACAAATGTCCATAAATGCGTATGCTTGACCGTATTTTTAGTAACTTAACGCCTCCTCCCAGACAGAAACCGCGCTGTAATAAATCGTGTTGCCGGGGTCAAGAATCAATTCCCTTGCTTTGTCAGAGAGTGCGGGGTCGTCATTCAGCGCCCAGATTGCAATATGTGTGTCAAGGAGAAGGTTCATATACCGCCTCCCGTCAGTGTTTTGGCAATCTCGGCGTTATCGGCGTCAAAATCGCCCTTCACGGTGAACCGCCCCTTTGCGACGCCGATTCGTTTGGAAACGGGCGTCTCATGGATGAGCGTAATTTTCACCACAGGCTTGCCGTTTCTGGCAACCGTGATAAAATCTTCTTTCTTTGTTTCCAAAAGGTGAATCAGGTCGGAAAAATCGGCCTTCGTTTCGGGGATATTGACCTGTATCATCACAGTCACTTCCTTTCACCGTGTTCAGTATACCGGAAACGGACGGAAAAAGCAACCGGAAACGGACGGAATTTTGTAAGGTATGAAAACACGCCCCCCCCCCCCGTTTGAGGGAGGGGCGTTTGTCCGTGATTACGGCTTGAGTTCCAGATAGAGAGCGCGGTACTGTTTGGCGGAGTTCTCCCACGACACATCCTTGTCAATGTTGCGGATGACCATTTCGTCCCAGCGGTCGCGCTGTGTAAAGTATATGGTCTTGGCGCGGTTGATGGCGTCTAAAAGCAGTCCGGCCTCGTAGCGGTCGAATGTGAAGCCGTTGCCCTCGTTGGTGTACTCGTTGTAGGGCTGTACGGTATCTTTGAGGCCGCCAGTCTCGCGCACGATGGGGGCGGTGCCGTAACGCATGGCGATTAACTGTGTCAGTCCGCAGGGCTCAAACTGGCTCGGCACAAGCAACGCGTCCGAACCGGCGTAAATCATATGCGCCCGGCCTTCGTCGTACATGATGTTCGAGCAGACACTGCCCTTGTAGGTGTTCTCATAGTAGCGGAAAGCGTCCTCGTACTGCTTGTCGCCGGTGCCGAGTACGACTACCTGCGTGTTGCCGTCAATCAACTGCTGGAAAATCGCGTTGATAAGGTCAAGGCCTTTCTGGTCGGTCAAACGGGAAATCAGACCAATGACAAACTTGTCGGAATCCTGTTCAAGTCCCAACTGCTTTTGCAGTTCGAGTTTGTTCTTCTTCTTGGCCTCAATGACGTTGGAGCGGTCGTAATTCGCCGCTAACAAATGGTCAGTGTTGCTGTCCCACTGTTCGCAGTCGATACCGTTGACAATGCCGCGCAGTTTGCCGGAGTGGTAACGGAGATGGGCGTCGAGCTTCTCGCCATAGAAATCGGTCTGAATTTCCCCGGCGTAGGTGTTGCTGACGGTGGTAATCATGTTGGCGTAAGTCAGACCGCCTTTGAGCATGTTGGCGTCCTGATAGCCCTGCTTCAACACGGCGTAGTCGAACACGTAGTCAGGAAGTCCCGTCCAGTATTTGATAGTCTTGATATCGTAAATGCCTTGGAAACGGAGGTTGTGAATGGTGAGAATGCTCTTGGCGTTGGTGATGGGGGTCTCGGCGAACTGGGTACGCAGATAGATAGGCACTAACGCGGCCTGCCAGTCGTGGCAATGGATGATATCGGGAATCCAGTCCATGTAGTTGAGCGCCGCGAGCGCCGCCTTGGCGAAGAAGCAGAATTTCGGAATGTCGTCCACCAGATTCGTGTACGGATTGCCCCAACTGAAAAATTCCTCGTTGTCGATGAAGTCATAGACCACGCCGTCCCACACGTACTCCATAATGCCGACATAGTAGGTCTTGCCGTCGGAGCAGAGATTCATCATGAAGTCGCCGCGGAAAATCATCTTGTCCTGATACTTCTGGGGGATGCACTTGTAGCGGGGGAGAATGACCTTGACATCACAGTTCTGCTTTGTCAGGGCTTTGGGGAGCGCGTACATGACATCGCCCAAGCCGCCCGTCTTGACGAACGGGTAGCACTCCGAGCCGATAAAGGCCACACTGCGTCTGGGCTGGGGAAGTTCGGGTTCGGGCGCGGGGGCGGGTTCGACAACCGCTTCCGCCACGGGTTCGGCGACAGCTTCCGTCACCGCTTCCGGCGCGGGGGCGGCGACGGATTCAGTAACCGCTTCCGGCGCGGCGACCGCTTCCGGGACAGGCGCGGCTACCGCTTCGGCGGTTGTCTGAAACATCGGCTCTACAACCGCTTCCGCCGCGACTTTCGCGGCTTTCTTCTTACCCTTTTTTTCCGTCTTTTTGGTAGACATACGCATTTACTCCTTTGTTCCATCCTGTATTGAACGCGGATTTCCCGCCGCGTTGCAATGATAGGTCCGCTGGCTTTGCACGTTTCGTGCTATCATACCATTTTCTGTATCAAATGTCCAGTGTTTTTTGCGTCCGGCGCGACAAAAGATGTGTCAGCGCGGGAACACGGCGCGGTAGACCGCCAGCGCCCCCCGGTACATCTGATAGCAGTCGAGTTTGGCGACGGTCTCAAACGGCGCGTGCATGCTCAAAACAGGTACTCCGGCGTCGAGCGTGGTAATATTGCGCTGTGCCATATAGGCCGCGACGGTGCCGCCGCCGCCGGCGTCGACTTTGCCTAACTCGGCAATCTGCCATATGACGCCGGAATCGTCGAAGATACGCCGCGCAAACGCTACTGTCTCGGCGTCGGCGTCCGACGCGCCCGACTTCCCACGCGCCCCGGTGTACTTGGAAATGCCGATACCGTAATTGAGAAACGCCACGTTGCGCTTGTCGTACACGTCGGCGTAATCGGGGTCGAAAGCCGCTGTCACGTCGGCGCTCAGACAGAACGATTTTTCCCGACATGCGCGGAGCGTGACGCCCTGCGCCGCGCACAAATCCTCCATGAACGCGTCAAACGCGGCGGAACGCATACCTGTTACACCCTCGGAACCGATTTCTTCCTTGTCGGCGAGCATGCAGACGGCGGTTTTTTCGGGCGTTTCGGACAAGTCCAGCAACCCCTTTAACAGCCCGTACGCACACACTCTGTCGTCCTGTCCATACGAGCCAATCATAGAGCGGTCAAGGCCGATTTCACACGCCGGGGACGCCGGTACCGCTTCCAGTTCGGCGGAGTTGAAATCGTCCTCCGTGACGCCGTATTTCTCATTGAGAAGTTGCAAGACGGCGAGTTTCACGCGTCCGCTGTCGTCCTCGTCGCCGATGGGACGGCTTCCCACCAACAGGTTTAACACCTCGGCGGGAACCGCTGTCGAGAGGGGTTTCTTGCCCTGTTCCTGTCCCAAATGCGGCAGTAAGTCCGTGATAACAAGTTTCGGGTCTCCGGGTTCCGCGCCGATGTTCACGGGAAGTACAGTACCGTCTTTCAGCGCAATGACCCCGCGCAGTTCCAAGGGGATTGTCACCCACTGATATTTCCGAATGCCGCCGTAGTAGTGCGTTTTCAGGAAAGCAAGCTCGTTCTCCTCGTATAACGGCGTGGGCTTCAAGTCCAGACGCGGGGAGTCGATGTGCGCGGCGGCTAACTGGATACCGTCCGAAAGCGGACGTTTTCCGATATGCGCCAGTGTCACGGCCTTGCCGCGATTGCAAATGTACAGTTTGTCACCCGGCTTGATTTCCTGTCCGCGCTCATAGGGACGGTATCCGGTTTCCTCCGCCATGCGGATTGCTTCCGCCGCGCAGAGGCGTTCCGTTTTGCACTGGTTCAGGAAATTGATGTACCCCGCGCAATAGGTTTCCATAGCGGCCTTGTCCGCGTCGGAAATCCGGTCGTAGCCGTTCTTTTTAGTTGTCAACAGCTTCTTTTTGAGCTCCTTGTACCCTTCACTCACGGGTTGTCACACGTCCTTTCTTTTTATTGCCCCGTACGCCATAGCGCTTTTCCTCCTGCAAGTCCTCTATCAGGCGGCGGAGAAAAATCCGCGTTTCCTTCTTGAACAGTTCCGGCGTGTCGGCGGCGTTGTTGAGTTCGTAGCCGCACTTGCTCCGGTAGTATTCGTCCGACTTCTGCGACGATATCCGCAAACGTGCGTACTGTTCCGAAATGCCGTCACGCGCCATTACACGCCGTACGCGTACCTCTATCGGCGCTGTCACGGCTATGGTCGCGTCACAGAGACGGTCTAAACCGCTCTCGATGAGGTTGACGGCGTCCACCGCGCATAAGCCCTCCCGCACCGATTCTATTTTCTGTTCCAGCACCGGAACCAGATAGCGGTACACAATCTGATTGAGCCGCGCCATCTGGTCCTGCTTTGCGAACACCTCCGCGCCTAACTTCTTGCGGTCAAGCGTCCCGTCTATCGTGAACACGCCACGGAACGCCCGCCGGACTTCAAAACGTAAGTCCTCGTTTTCGTCCAACAGTTCGTGATACACTTTGTCGCAGTCCAGCACACTGCCGCCCATTTCCTCAATGATGTCCAGCACGGTAGTTTTCCCCGCGCCGGTGCCGCCCGTCAGGCCTAAGATAATCCGCTGTGCGTCGCACTCCACAACACGGAACCCCGCCGCCCGTTTGAGACGGTTTCCCACGGCGAACCCTAACCCGCGGTTGTCCGGACACTGCGCGTAAATCTCGGTGCAAGCGGTGTCGTCGAACGCCCGAAGCGCCGGGAATACGCGCCGCGCCTGTTCGGCGGTGTCGTTGCAGGAGCCGATTGTACGCGTTTCCTGATACTCAAACAGGCGCTTGTACTCGTCGAAGCAGATAATTCCGGTGCGCGGACACATCCGGCGCTCAATCTCGCGGGCGGTGGCGTCGGGCGCGCCGCTGAATACTGTCAGCGGAGCGCGGGGCGCGTAGTGCTTGTACTTCATGCCGGGAGCTTTCGGGGGTTCGTCGCCGGACACGGGCGCGGTCACGGCTTTGTCAACCGCAATCGGGCCGATAAGCGTCTCAATGGCCTCTATCGAGACCCCGCCCGGACGCAGTAAGCGCGGCTGAGTTCCAGTCAGGTCTAAAATTGTCGATTCCACGCCGACAGTACACGGCCCGCCGTCTAAAACGCCGTGAATTTTGCCGCCCATGTCCTCCATGACTTCTTCCGCCGTCGTACAACTCGGACGCCCGGACAAATTCGCGCTCGGCGCGGCAATCGGCAAGCCTAATTCCCGGATAAGCGCCAGCGCTACCGGGTGATTCGGACAGCGTACCGCGACCGTATCCAGTCCGGCCGTGATACAGTCCGGGACATTGTTCCGGCGCTTGAGAACAAGTGTCAGCGGCCCCGGCCAGAACTTCCGCGCCAGCGCGAACGCAAGCGGCGGAATATTGGCGCAGTAGCGCGGCAACCATTGTTGTCCGCTGAGGTGCAGAATTAACGGGTTGTCCTGCGGACGCCCTTTCACGTCGAAAATACGCGCTACGGCGTCCGCGTCCAGCGCGTTCGCGCCCAGCCCGTAAACGGTCTCCGTGGGCATGGCGACAAGTCCGCCCTCGCGGAGAATCCGCGCCGCCTCCCTGATTTTTTCCGCGATATCCTGTTGTTTCGCCCTCGTGGGTCGAAGGTCAAAATACAACGTCTCCATGATGTCTGATGATAATTCCTTTCCGGTCGTTTATGATGAACCCGCGAAACGCGTCAGTTGTTCGGCGCGGTCAGCGGTAATCAAAGCGTCTATGAGTTCGTCCAAAGCGCCGTCCATGATAGTGTCAATCTGGTACAGCGTCAGACCGATTCTGTGGTCAGTCACGCGCCCCTGCGGGAAATTGTACGTCCGCACACGCTGGGAACGGTCTCCGCTCCCGACCATGCTTTTGCGTTCGGCGGCGGTCTCGGCGGCGCGTCTCTCGCGTTCGATGTCCAGCAAGCGCGAACGCAGAACTTTCATGGCCTTGTCGCGGTTCTTGAACTGGCTCCGCTCGTCCTGACACTCCACGACAAGCCCCGTGGGCAAGTGCGTAATCCGTATGGCGGATTCCGTCTTATTGACATGCTGTCCGCCCGCGCCCGATGAACGGTAGGTATCAATTTTCAACTCCTTCGGGTCAATGCGCAAGTCGACCTCTTCGGCCTCCGGCAACACGGCGACTGTCGCGGCGCTGGTGTGTACGCGTCCGGCGGATTCCGTCTCCGGCACACGCTGTACCCGGTGGACGCCGCTTTCAAATTTCAGTCGTGCGTACACGCTCACGCCCTCCACGAGTAACGCGCACTCCCGGACGCCCCCTAACTCCGTCTCGTTGAGGTTCAGGAACTCCGTTTTCCAGCCGCGCTTCTGCGCGTACATCATGTACATACGCAACAGCGACCGGGCGAACAACGCGCCCTCCTCCCCGCCGACACCGCTTCGGATTTCGAGTATCACGTTTTTGTCGTCGTCGGGATTTTTGGGCAAGAGCAGTACGCGCAATTCCTGCCGCAAGTGTTCCTGTCTGGCGGTCTCGGCCTCCCACTCCTCGCGGGCAAGGTCTTTCAATTCGGGGTCGGATAACATTTTCTCCGCCTCTTGACGGGCGTCCCCGGCCTGTTTCCAGTTCCGGTACGTCTCAATAATCGGCGACAGTTCGCCCAACTCGCGTTGCAAGTTCCGCAAGCGTTCGGCGTCCGTGTAGATGGCGGCGTCCGAAAGCTGTGCCTGTAGGCTCTCGTAACGTAACTCCATGGCGTTGAGTTTTTCGAGCAAGTCCGCCGCCTCCTTTCGTGAGATTACCAGTCAAGCAGAAATGTCTTGACGAGTGCGAACGCCTCCCGGACATAGTAATTGACCGTCAGCCAGCCGTAGGGCAACGGCGCGGCGAGTGTCAGCACACGGACGCCCTGCCGCCGCGCAATCAGGCAAGCCCGCGCCATATGAAAGTCGTTCGTGACAATCAAAATCGACGCGCTTCCGGTGTCGATTCCCTCCGCGCTCAACAGCGCCTTGGAATAGCGGAAATTTTCCGCCGTTGAAGTCGCTTTGTCCTCTAACAGAAATGTCTTGTCGGGGAAACGTGTCTGTAACGCGGTCTGCATGGCCTGTGCTTCCGTGATGTCCTCTCCGGAGCCTTTGCCGCCGCTTAACACAACCGGCGTTTCCGGGTACCGTTCCAGATACCCCGACACCGCGTCAAGACGCGTTTGCAACGCTAATGACGGCGTGGTACCGTTGACGCCCGCGCCTAACACTATCACGGCGTCGGCGGGCGACGCGCTGTCGTCGCGGGTGCCGTACGACAACAGACAGATTTCCAGCGCAACAAACAGTACCATTCCGGCGCACAGACAGATTGTCACAACGCGCCTACAACGTTTTCCGGTGTCGCTTCTGTCCGCCCAGTTGCAGAGATACAGCCAGCCCATACAGCCAACCGCAAACACAAGGGAAAGTTGTCCCGAAAACTTCATGCCCGGTATGACTTGCACTATCACCCCGGCAAGCGTAAACACAACGGCAAGGCTTAACATCAGCGTTTCCCGTTTCGTGAGATGTTTTCCGTTCACGCTTCCGCCTCCTCGCTTAATGTCTCCCAGCGCCCGTAAAGCGTATCGAGTTCGGCCTGTACGCGCTCGCGTTCGGCGGAAAGTTCCGTCAGCTTTTCGTAGTCCGTGGCGAACGCTTCCATAGACGCGTCCAGCGCGGCTATTTTCGTTTCCAGCCGCGCTATATCCCGCTCGCAAATCGTCAACTGGCGTTTCGCCGACTGCTGTTGCTTCCCGCCGCGTACGGGTTTCGCGGCTTTCCGCTCCCGTGCGGCCTCGACGCGTTCCGCTTCCTGTTGCCGGAGTTTGTCGGCCTCCTCCTGTGCTTTCATGGCGCGGTACTGCGTAAATCCCATGGGATAGTCCGTGATGGTTCCGTCCGCAAGTTCCCAAATCCGCGTGGCGAAACGGTTGATAAAGTACCGGTCATGACTGACGAACAGTAACGCGCCGTCGTACGCTTCCACGGCGTCCTCTATCCACTCCCGCGACGCAATGTCAAGATGGTTCGTGGGTTCGTCCAGTATCAAAAGGTTCGTCTCGTCGTCCATGAGCATGCACAGCCGCAAGCGACTCTGTTCGCCGCCCGACAGCACGTACACCGGTTTGAACACGTCCTCCCCCGTGAAGTCGTACGCCGCGAGACGGTTTCGCGCCGACTGCGCGGAAAGGTTCCGTTTCGCCGAAAGCATGGTGTCCAGAAGCGTAAACGACGGGTTTTCAAATTCCATGACCTGCGGCAAGTAGGAAATCCGTGTCTGCGCCCCGATACGGATTCGCCCCGCGTCGGGGTACTCCTCCCCCATGATGAGCTTCAGAAGCGTCGACTTCCCGACGCCGTTGTCACCGATAAGCGCGATACGTTCCCCGCCCTCAATCTTGAGACTGATTCCGTCGAAAAGCCGCTTCTCCCCGTACGACATGGACAGATTCCGCAATGATAAAATCTCATCGCCGTGGAAATCGGCGGCGGTGAAACGGGCGTCCAGTTTGCGTCTCTGTACCGGACGCGACACCGTGCGCATGCGTTCAATGCGCTTTTCGATGGAAAAGGCACGTTTGTGCAACAGTTCGGTATTGTGTTCGTGCATTTTGCGGGCGGTTTCGGACAGACGCTCAATTTCGGCCTGTTCCTTTTTATAACGCCGCGCCTGTTCGAGTTCGCGGCGTTCGCGCTCCACGGCGTACGCGCTGTAATTGCCCGTGTACGATGTCACTTTCCCGGCGTCGAGTTCCAAAATACGCTTCACGGTGCGGTCGAGAAAGTAACGGTCGTGGGATATCGCTAAAACTGTCCCCCGGAAGCTGTCCAAGTACGCCTCTAACCATTCCGTGGCGTGTAAGTCAAGATGGTTCGTGGGTTCGTCTAACAGTAAGATGTCGGTATCCTCTAGAATAAGCCGGGCGAGATTGACGCGTGTTTTCTCCCCGCCGGACAGATTCCGAAACAGTTGCCGCCTCTGCGCGTCCGGAATCGAAAGCCCGTTGACAATTTTATTGACGGCTACATCGGTATCATAGCCGCCGAAGCGCGTAAAGCGTTCGGAGAGGGTGTCGTAGCGGCGAAGTAACGCGGCGTCGGTGTCGCCGGACTCCATACGGCTTTCGAGATGGCGCATTTCCGCCGAGAGTTTTTCCAGCCGCCCGAACGCCGTATGCAACACGTCCTCTACCGTGAACTGTTCCGGGTAGACCGGGATTTGTGATATCAGTCCGGCACGCTGTCCGGGGGCAATGGTCAATTGACCGGTATCATAGTCTAATTCACCGGTCAGAATTTTGAACAGGGTGGACTTTCCCGCGCCGTTGCGTCCGAGAAGTCCGACCCGTTCCCCGCTTTCAATCTGGAAGCTCAACCCGTTAAGAACCGGGTTTCCGACTTCAAACGACTTGACAATATCTTTCGCCTGTATCTCAATCATGATTCCTCTTGCCGGTACGCCGCTGTCAGTTCCTTGACAATCCACCCGAAGTTCATGGCGTGGGAGGCCTTCACTAACATGGCGCTGTGGGGTTCCAACTGCTTCTTTAATTCCTTGATAGCGTCCTCTTTGGTGTCGAAGTGTACGGCGTCGCCGCCGTTCTGCTCCGCGCCGTAGGCGATATCCGCGGCGCGGGGGCCGATTGCGACAACGTAGTCAATGCCCAGCATGGATGTCAGCGCGCCGACGTTGTAGTGTGCCTGTTTGGCGTAGCCGCCGAGTTCGCCCATGTCGCCCAGAACCGCTACCCGCTTGTCGCACTCCGTCCGGGACAGCACTTCCAAGGCCGCTGTCACTGACTGCGGATTTGCGTTGTAACAGTCGTCCAACAGAATACGGTTTCCTTCAAGACGCAACACGCGCATTCTGGAACCGGTGGGCGTATAGCCCGCCACGCCCCGGACAATTTCGTCTTTATTGAGGCCGAGCGCCTCGCCGACCGCCACCGCCATTGCCGCCGGAATCGCCATATAGCCGCCCGGTGCCGGTACCTCTAAATGATACGTGCCGCGCTCCGTGCGGACAGTGCAACGGATTCCCTCTACGCTCTTGTCGATAAAGTCCGTAACGCGTACCTGACAGCGCGGGGAGTAGCCACAACGAATTGTCCGGAACGGCGGCGCTACCTGATTCAAAAGCGGGTCGTCGCCGTTCAGAATCACTAATCCGCCCTCCCGCAAGTGCGTGAAAATTTCACATTTCGCTTTCAGGATTCCGTCGCGGCTTCCCAAATACTCAATATGGGCGTCACCGATATTCGTAATAACCGCGATATCCGGGCGAATCATACTCCCAAGATACTCGATTTCCCCGAAGTGGTTCATACCGGTTTCGATAACCGCCGCCTCGTCGGTGGGGGACAGTTTCAGGAGTGTCAGCGGGACGCCGATTTGGTTATTGAGATTGCCTTCCGTTTTGAGAATGCGGAGTTTCTCCCGGAGTACGGACGCAATCATTTCTTTGGTGGTTGTCTTGCCGACACTCCCCGTAATCTGGACAAAGGGAATGTCGAACTTCTCCCGGCAGGCCGACGCCAGCGCCCCTAACGCAATTTGGGTATCCTGTACGTGGATATAGAATTTGTCGGCGCGCTGGAAGTCCGGCGCGTGGGAACACAGACAGCCCGCCGCCCCGGCGTTCAAGGCGTCGGGGATATAGTCGTGTCCGTCGAAACGGTCGCCGACGAGGGGGACAAACAGACAGCCCGGTGTGATATTTCTGCTGTCCGTCGAAACGGTGTTGATGGGCGGGGCGGGGTAGCCGTGATTCCTCCAGACGCCGCGCACCGCCGCCGCGATTTCCGACACCTGCATACTGCGCATGCTTCAACCCCTCCTGTTCAGCCGGAGAGACTGCTGTACAATCTCCTCACAGAGTTGGCGGTACGTCATGCCAATGGCGGCGGCCTCCTTCGGCACGAGACTTGCCCCCGTCAGTCCCGGCAGAGAGTTCACTTCCAGACACCAGAACCGCCCGTCCGCGTCCAACAGGAAGTCCGTCCGGGAGTAGACACGCAAGCCCAAAGTCTTGTGCAGAAGCAGCGCCAGCCGTCCGGCCTCCTCCTGTTGCGCGGGGGTAATCGGTGCCGGACACAGTTCCCGCGCCCCGCCCGTCTGATACTTGGCGCGATAGTCAAACTCCCCGTCGGCGGGGACGATTTCGACCGCCGGAAGCGCCCGTTCTCCCAGTACGCCTACCGTCAACTCCCGTCCGGTGATACGTTCCTCCATGATGACTTCCCCGCCGTACGCCGATACACTCCGCAAGGCGTCGCGCAGGGCGTCGCGGTCGTCGGGCAGGTACACGCCCAGCGACGAGCCGCCCGTCGTACACTTAATCACGCACGGCATGGGCAATGTTTCGGCGAGGCGGTCAATGTCGGATTCCGTGTAGTCCAACATTTGCCATTTCGGCGTGGGGATTCCGGCGGATTCCATCATCCGCTTTGTCATGGCCTTATCCATGGCAAGCCCCGACGCCAGATACCCGCTCCCGGTATACGGGACGCCGAACAGGTCTAATGTCGCCTGTACGCGTCCGTCCTCTCCGTCGCGCCCGTGCAACCCCAGAAAGACAATGTCCGACAGTCGGCACAGTTCCAGCACGTTCGGCCCGAACAGACTTTGACTGTCCCCGGCGCGGCTTTTGCGCACGGCCTCCAAGTCGGGAGCCTGTGCCGCGATTTCCGCCGGGGGTATCAGGCCGTCCGGCGCGTCGAAGAGGCTTTCCAGATTTTCCGGCGCGTCCTCAATGCCGAAGTACAGGTCAACAAATATGGCCTGATGTCCGTTTTCCCGCAACGCCGCGCACACCGAACGGGATGTCACCAGCGAAACGGCGCGTTCCGAGGACAGCCCGCCCGCCAAAACCACGATTTTCATAGAAAGATACAACCTCTCTTTTACGGTAATCGTCTCCCGTCCCAGACGGGTTCATCGTCAAGCTATGTATTCTAACACAGGCGCGTGACGAATACAACTTCTTTTTTGTCCCCCTCTGTCGCCTTGCGGCGACGGCACCGGGTGGGGGCGAACATTTTACATATACCCCGCCCCGTTTCCGAAAGCCGGAAACAGGGCGACAAATTCAGCGCAGAATATTGGGCGGCGGTCGGCGTATCGTCGACACCGAACGCATTTTGATTCCGGCGACAATCCCCATAGCCGCGAATAAGGTCAGCAGTGACGACCCCCCGTAGCTGAAAAACGGAAGCGTGATTCCAATAACCGGCATTACAAACAGACACATTCCAATATTAATAATCGTCTGGAACATCAGCATAGCCGCGACGCCCACGCACACATTACAGTGAAACGGCGTGACGGCGTTCCGCGCCACAATCAGTATCCGAATAATAATCGCCAGTAACAGCAACATGACCGCGATACAGCCCAAAAGGCCGAGTTCCTCCCCGCATACCGAGAAAATAAAGTCCGTGTGCCGCCAAGGGAGTGATTCCTGTGAGGGGCTTTGGGTCTGCGTACCCTGCATGTAGCCCTGTCCGAAGAAGCCGCCCGAACCCAGCGCCAACATGCTCCGGCGCTGCTGCCAGCCGCGTCCGAGGGGGTCGTACTCGTGGTCGAACACCACAATAAAGCGTTCCCTCTGGTAGAGCGGGATTAAGTCCAGCCGCCAAGCGGCGTAACCCGCCCCGCCGATTCCCGCGAACAACAGCAGAAACCACCGTAACGCAAACCCCGCCGCGAACGCCATACACAGAAAAATGAAAAAGAACACAATACCGTTGCCCATGTCGCCCGAAATCGCCACGTACAGCCCCATAAGGAAAATTGTGTGTCCGGCGACCATCATCGCCGCCGGGAACGATTTCAAGTCGTGTTTCTCCTCCCTGAGCCACGCCATTTGCCCCGCTAACAGGATAATGAACGTGATTTTCACAATCTCCGCCGGGCCGATGGAAACCGGTATGCCGGGGAAGCGTAACCACGCCGTGTTGCCCATTTCCTCGCCGCCGATTCCCAGCGGCGTCAGGAGCAGTAATATCAGCGTGACATTCATGGCGGCAATCCAAATCCAGCGCCGCAGAATCGCCTCAAGGTCAATCTGCGCGGCGAGAATGTAGGCCAGAATCCCCAGCCCCAGCGCCACCGACTGCATGACTACGCTTCTGTTGCCGCCCCGGTAGCGCGTGGCGCTGTAAATCAGGAAAATGCCGTACACCGACGCCGTACAGCACAGGCCAAGCAAAAGTAAATCCGCCTGTTGAAAGAAATCATCGAGACTGTTTTTCATCCTGTCCAGCATGGGAACCCTCCTTTGTGTCAAGCCGACCGGAATTGTCCACTGATTTTACCGCAAATCCGCGCCGATTGCAACAGGAAAGTGTATTTTTTATGAGGACTTTCGCGGGAGATTCCAGAGCCGCGAATATCGCCGCTACTGTATGTCTGTCTTGAGACAGCGCCGTTTGCGACGCGTTGAGCGTGTCGCTTACACCATGGGATAACGTGTCGCCTCAAAAAAAACGCTTGCGCATTCGGGACACATCCTGTATAATCGACTATAATCGACACAAAGTCACAGCGACTACACAGAAAGCGGGTGACAGCATGCGGCTTTGGATTGAGCAGACAGGCAGTGACAAGGCACCGAGATTTTTCGTCAGGAACGAAGAACACAAAGAAACAAAGCCTCCTGTGGCGTTGCCGTCTCCGGCGAAGTATCCGGTACGGGGCGACGCCGACAAGACACTGTTACAGGACAAGACACTTTTACAGGAGTTGCCGTGGTATCTGGAAAAGTATCTGGAATTTCCGGAGGGCGCGAATCAGAAACGCGCCGACGCGGTAACATCCACGCTGGAAGCGTGGGGGCGCGAGGTGTTCGACACGCTCTTTGTCGGGCACGCTTACGCGTGGTACAACGAGGCGCGGAAAAATCTCGACGAACTCGAAATCAAGATTGTGAGCAATGTTCCGGCGGTACTGTCGTGGCCTTGGGAGGCGCTCTACAGCGGCGACGACGGCTATCTTGCGCAACACTGTTACATGGAGCGCGAGCCGCCCGACCTCCCCGAACCGAACCATACACCCCCCAAGGAAACCGACGAACTCCATATCCTGTTCATCGTGTCGCGTCCCGACAATGAACACAAAGTCGGTTATCACGGCTTGGAGCGTGAAGTCATCCGGTATGTACGGGAGAATCACCTTGCCGTGACAATGGACGTACTGCGCCCGCCGACGTTCGAGCGTCTGCGGGAGGTCTTGGAGGAACGCCCCGGTTATTACCACATTGTCCACTTTGACGGACACGGGTGTGTCCCGGAGAAATCCAAAGAACAGAAAACGGACGAACAGGTCATTGTTTCGGTGCCGCCGCTGGTCGCAAGTCCGGCGAAATATCGGGCACAGGCACAGGAAGGGCTGCTCGTCTTTGAGACGGATATACCGGGGGAGGATGTCGGCGCGGATTTGGTCGGCGCGGACAAGCTCGGAAACCTGTTGCGTGATTACGGCGTCCCCATGATGGTCCTCAACGCCTGTCAGTCGGCGAAGATGGACAGCGACGCGTCGGACCCGTTCGCGTCGGTGGCGGCGCGACTGCTGAAAGCGGGTATTTCCAGCGTCGTGGCCATGGGCTACAGTCTGTATCTGTCGGGGGCGCGGCAGTTCGTCCCGGAGTTCTACAAGACGCTGTTCCGCGACGGCAACCCCGCCGGGGCTATGCGCGCCGGACGGCAGGCCATGCAACATCATCCGAAACGCCCTTGCTATTACGGGGAATGTCCGTTGCAGGACTGGATTGTGCCGGAACTCTACCAGCAGATTTCCACCGCGACGCGGATACTGCCCGCCGCGCAGAAATCGCCGGAGGCGTGGGAGGACGCGTTTCCCGACGAACTGCGGCAAGTCGGCGACTACGGCCTCATCGGGCGCGGGCGCGAAATCCACGACTTGGAGCGTATTCTACAGCGCAATCGGCAGGCCGGGATTCTCATACACGGCATGGCGGGCGCGGGCAAAACCACGCTGGCCAAAGGCTTTCTGCACTGGCTCCGCGACACGGGCGGACTGCGCGGGGCTGACGGCAACGACTGTCCCGTGTTCTGGTTCAACTTTCAGGAAATCCACGCCGCCGACGCCGTGGTAAATACGCTGGCGGAAGCGTTTCTGGGCGACACCGCCCGGACACTGGACGACACGACGAAACTTGACCGCTTGGCGAACTATTTGCGGCGAAACCGGGCGTTTCTGGTCTGGGACAACTTTGAGTCGGCGTCGGGGATACCGGGAACGGCTGTCGCGGCGTTCATGTCGGAGAAGGAGCGCCGGACGCTGAAAACGTTGTTGCACAAACTCCGGGGCGGCGCGACGCGGGTATTTATCACGAGCCGCACCAACGAGGATTGGCTGAGCGTGCAGGAGTGCGCGAGGCTGGAAACCTTGGGCGGACTGGAGGACGACGAACGCTGGGACTACTGCCGGGAGTTAGTCCGCGACTTGGGGCTGACGATTCACCGCGACGACAAAGACCTGAAAGCGCTGTTAGAGAAGTTAGGCGGGAATCCGCTGGCGTTGCGGGTCATTCTGTTGCGGCTGGGCGAGGGCAAAAAGGCCAAAGACCTGCTGTCAGAACTGGACAGGCAATTTACGGGCGCGGCGGGCGACGACGGCACGGAACAAATACAAAAAGCGTTCGGCGTGCTGAAAGCGGGCATAGACCCGGCACTGTCCCCGGTTCTGCAAGTTATCGGACTTCATGAGCATTTCGCCGACGCCGATTATATCACCAATATTCTTGGCTTAATAGAACAGGCAGACCCGGATTCCCCGGAGGCGCGGAATATCATTGACCGCGTGGCGCGCTGTTTCAACATTCTGGAAAACGCGGGACTGTGTATCCATGAGGGCAACAATGTCTATCGTCTGCACCCGGCGTTACGGGGATGTCTGGCGGTGATGTATCCGCCGCCGGAGGACGTGCAACGCTGGTTTGTGCGGTATCTGGCGCATATAGAGCGGAAAGTACACAACGACGCCGCGCAACGGGTGGGGCTGTTTTCGTACTACGAGGCCAACTTTTTCCACGCGAAAACGCTGGCGGAAGCGCTGGATATGCGGCAGGAAGATTTGTCATTGACGTTCGGACTTGCTATGTATGCAAATAACCGCTCCCGTACCGCCTTGGCGGAGGAACGTTACCGGGAACTGGCGGAGAAAGCCCACCAATACGGGAATTTTGACGAAGAAAATCGAGCTTATAGACAACTTGCCACTCTTGCCACAGACCCGGAGCGTCAACGCTTCTGGAGCCAAAAGGCGGAGGATATGTGGAACAACGCGGAGGAGTTGGGCGCGGAAGCGTACTTCACGCTGGGAGACAACGCCGAAAGACACGGCGACCTTGCCGCCGCTCGTATGTACTACGAAAAAGAGCTTGCCATCAGAGAGCAAAATCACGAATGGAGGCAGGCTTGTGGAACTTATGGTCTCCTTGGCGAACTTGCCCGACAACAGGGAGACATGGACACTGCGAAAGAGTGGCACCAAAAATGCTGGCAGAAGGCCAAAGAGATAGGAACTTTACCTGCACAGGCCGCCGCAAGCAATTGTTTAGGCCGCATAGCTGCGGAGCGGGGCGACGCGGCGGAGGCGTGGGAACGCTATCAGGAGGCGCTTGGAATCTATCAAGCCTTGCAAAACCCATACAATATCGCGGACGTACTCAACAACATGGGGCAACTGCTCATTGACGTGGAAGCGTACGAGGCGGCGAAAGACGCGCTGATACAGTCCGCGAAAATCGCGGAGCGTATCGGAGACGAACGACTGACGGCGAACAACTATAACGCGTTTGGCAACCTCTCCGAAGCACAGAACGATTTCACCAGTGCGAGAGACTGGTTTGCAAAAGCGTTGTCCATGTGGGAAAGTCTGCGCGACGACGAAAACGCCGCCGTTACGCGGCGCAATCTGGAACGTGTAACCGCTAAAATTAACGGCGGCAAATAAGGAGGAATCACCATGAACGAGAAACAGGCGGGGCGTCTGCTGGTGACGCTGGCGCGTACGGAACCCGATTTTGACGCGCTGGCGGCGGAGTACGGCGCGGCGGCGTCGGACTTGCGCGGACAGCTTCCGCCCGACTTCCCCGAACAGGCCTTGAACCTGTTCCGCGACGACCCCGCCACGGCGGCGCGGCTGGAACGCTACGAGGAAAACCTGTCCCATATGCAGTCCTTCGGCGCGGCGGACATCCTGACGCCCGAACTGATTGTGGCGGCGCTGGTGCTCTTGCGCGTACACTGCCGCGTCAAGCGCGACAAAAACGGCAAATGGACGTTTGAGGCGGGTTTCAAGCCCCTGAAGCCCGACACGTTAAAGGTCGTACTGCTGATGGTGGCGGCGGTTCTCGGCGAGTTCGGCAAGGGGCTTGTGGAGTTGTCCGAAAAGCTCTCCGGGCAGTCCGACGCCGGATAAAATGCCAAAATCAGGGGTAAAATTCCCGGAACTTTTGTAAAAAATCCCCTTTACAAATTGACCATACTGTATTATGATAACAGTGTTAGCACTCGAAGCGATTGAGTGCTAACACTGAATCCATTATCCGGTAAAGGGAGGCACCCTCACTATGAAACTTACACCGCTGTCCGACCGCGTCATTTTGAAGATGGTGGAGACCGAGGAAACCACCAAGGGCGGAATTATTCTGACCGGTTCCGCCAAGGAAAAGCCGTCCGTCGCCGAAGTGATTTCCGTAGGCCCCGGCGGCATGGTCGACGGCAAAGAGGTCACAATGACCGTCAAGCCCGGCGATAAAGTCATTACCAGTCAGTACGCCGGTACTAAAGTCACACTCGAAGAAGTTGAGTACGTGGTAGTCCGGCAGAATGACATTCTGGCTATCGTGGAGTAAAAACTGTGTCCCCCACGGGGACGCTTGACTGTAGGAGGTAGTTTACATGGCTAAACTCATCAAGCGCGGCGAGGACGCCCGCAAAGCACTGGAAATCGGCGTCAATACGCTTGCCGATACCGTCCGAATCACGCTCGGCCCCAAAGGCCGTAACGTCGTTCTCGATAAGAAATACGGCTCCCCGCTCATCACCAATGACGGCGTGACCATCGCCAAGGAAATCGAACTCGACGACCCGTTTGAGAACATGGGCGCGCAACTCGTCAAGGAAGTTTCGACCAAGACAAACGATGTCGCGGGCGACGGCACCACCACCGCCACTCTGCTGGCACAGTCCATGATTGCCGAAGGCCTGAAAAATCTCGCCGCCGGTGCCAATCCGATGATTGTCAAAAAGGGCATGGCAAAGGCCGTTGAGGCCGCTGTCGCCGAAATTAAGAAGCAGTCCCGCAGTGTGGACGGCTCCAAGGATATCGCCCGTGTCGGCGCGGTCTCGTCCGGTGACGAGGCAATCGGCAAACTCATTGCCGAGGCTATGGAGAAAGTCACCGCTGACGGCGTGATTACCATTGAAGAATCCAAGACCGCCGAGACCTACAGCGAAGTCGAGGAAGGCATGCAGTTTGACCGCGGCTATGTCACGCCGTATATGGTCACGGATACCGAGAAAATGGAAGCCGTCATCGACGACGCCTATATTCTCATCACGGACAAGAAAATCTCCGTTATCACGGACTTGCTCCCGTTACTCGAACAGATTGCCCAGTCCGGAAAGAAACTCGTGATTGTCGCCGAGGACGTGGAGGGCGAAGCGCTCAATACCCTGATTGTCAACCGTCTGCGCGGGACTCTGAATGTCGTTTGCGTCAAGGCTCCGGGATTCGGCGACCGCCGCAAGGAGATGCTGCAGGATATC
>JAFSRZ010000010.1 GCA_017445875.1 Oscillospiraceae bacterium
ATACCGATGGCTAATCGGGAATTTACGCCTGTGGACTGTGCATGAACTTGTGAGTAGCGTCTGCTTTGTCAGCGCCAAAACACACAGGATGAAGCAGGAATTTTCTCAATATGGGTATATTTATCCATATTTCGAGTAGCAAGACTTTTTCATGATTACATTTATCCGCATTGACGACCGCATGATTCACGGACAGACCTGCACCCGCTGGGCGATTGAGTACCCCTGCACGGGACTTATCGCCGTCAACGACAAGGCCGCTACAAACTCCGTACTCAAAGCCGCCTACAAGAACGCTATCCCCGACAAAAAGACGTTCGTCTGGACTGTCGCCGACTGGCAGGCCAAAAAGGAAAAGGTGCTGGCGTCCAAAGACCAGTATTTCCTCATCACGAAAGACCCCGTTGACATGGCGACGGTTCTGCTTGACCAGCCCTTTGACCCCGGCATTAAGGACATTATTGTAGGCCCCTGCAACGACCGTCCCGGCGCTGTGAAACTCGGTAACAACCAGTCGATTATACCGGAAGAGGCGGCGGCTTTTGAAAAGCTCATGGCGGCGGGCTACAATATCGAGTTCGCGCTTGTCAAGGAAACCGCTATCGGCAACTGGAAGAAGTTCCGCGGACAGTTCGGTTATAACTGACGGAAAGGAATCACATTTATGACAATTAATGTTGTACAGGCGGCGCTTTTAGGTCTGTGCGCCTGCCTTTCCTCCATGCCGGGTCTCGGCGGCACGACCTTCGGTAACTATACGTTAGGCCGTCCGCTTGTGGCGGGTCTTGTAGTCGGACTGATTCTCGGCAACGTACCCATGGGCATTATGCTGGGCGCGGCTGTGCAGGTCGTCTACATCGCGCTTGTCACGCCCGGCGGCACTGTCTCCGCCGACGTACGCGCCATTTCGTATATCGGCATTCCTCTTGCCATGCTCTACGCCTACGGCATGGGCTGGACGGGCGCGGAATCGGAGGCGCAGAACTTCGCCGTAACCATGGCCGCCACTGTCGGCACACTCGGCACCGTGCTTTTCTACGGCACCGCCACTATGAACCTCATCTGGCAACACTGGGGCATGAAACAGGTTGACGAGGGCAAGCTGGACAGCCTCTATCTTGTCGACTGGGTTCTGCCTTGGATTTCCCATTTCATCTGCTCTTTCATCCCGACATTCATTATCTGCCTCATGGGTTCGAGCATGGTTCAGGTCATCAAGGACTATCTGCCCATGGACGGCCTCGCCATGAAAACACTGTTCACAGTCGGCTCCCTGTTGCCGTCTGTCGGTGTCGCTATCCTGCTGAAACAGGTTATCTCCAAGCCGGTGGATTTCCTGACGTTCTTCTTCGGCTTCACGCTGTGCGCGTTCATGCACCTGAATCTTATCGGATGCGCCATTGTGGGCGGATTCTTCGCCATCATGAACTATAACATTCGTGTCCTCGCGCTGCGTCCGGTCGCGGCGGTCGGCGCGGCGGCTGACGACGACGAGGAGGACATCTGACCATGAAAACGCTCTCCAAACAGACTTTGAACAAGTCCTTCAACCACTGGTTTTACGGTAACTTGACCTGCTTCTCTCAGGAGCATATGCAGACCTTCGGCTACATGCTCTCCATGTTGCCCATTGTCAAGGAACTCTACGAGACCAACGAGGAACGCACGCAGAAACTTAAGACTTACTCCACGTTCTTCAACACGGAACCGCAAGTCGGCGCGGTGGTCGTGGGCATTACGACCGGTATGGAGGAAGCACGCGCCAACGGCGAGGATGTCGACGATGAGACCATTAACGGCATTCGTGCCGGTCTGATGGGACCTCTTGCGGGTATCGGTGACTCTCTGGTAGTCGGCACACTGTTGCCGATTCTGCTGGGTATCGCGCTGGGACTGTCGGGCGGCGGCTCTCCGCTGGGTGCCATTTTCTACATTCTGGTGTGGAATTTCGGTATGTACTTCCTCATGCGCTTCATGTACTTCAAGGGCTACGAACTCGGCGGTAAAGCCGTGGAAGTCCTTGTCGGCGAGAAGGCCAACGCAATCCGGGAATCTATCATCATGCTCGGCACAATGGTTATCGGCGGCGTCACCGCGTCGTGGATTAACATTACCACGTCGTTCAAGATGTTAAACTCGGAAGGCGGCGTCATTGTCGACCTGCAACAGACCCTGAATGATGTGTACCCGTCTCTGTTGAGCGCGGTTTTCGTGCTGATTTGCTGGTATCTGCTGGCGAAAAAGCGTATGAGTCCGTTACTGGTCATGCTGATTCTGGTCGGCGTGGCGTTCGTGGGCGTACTGGTCGGCTTCTTTGACCCCGGTCTCAGCTACTGATTCCATGCTCACCAAACAACAGCTTCTCGACGAGGCGCGGCAACAGAAAAAAGCCCTTGCCATGATGGGACGTTGGAGAAATTACCTGTTTATCCTGACAACTTCCTTAATGGTCGTGGCGTTTTTCGGACTGCGCAACGGCGGCGCGGCGTTTATCGCGGGCGTGACCGCGGTTGTGTTCGCGGTCATCAGCTTTGTTTTGCTTCTGCTCGTGAATCTCAGTATCCGCAACGGACACCGTAACGTGGAAAAGATACTGGATTCCATTCAGTAACTTTCCCGACAAAAGAGCTGTCCCGTGACACACGGGGCGGCTCTTTACTTGCCCTCCCCTCCGGGGGCGCGACAGCGCCGGGTGGGGGCTTGTAATGACGCCGTTCCCGTGGCGTGACGGGGACGGCGTTTGTATTCAGTCGAACGCGCAGAGCGCCGCCCCGATTGCCGTGGCGAATGTCGCGCTTTCCGGGATAATGTAGTGAATGCCGTAGAGCTTCTCGAAGTTGCGGAAATTCTCCTCGGCCTGCGGCAGTGTGGTCATGGAACCCGTCAGCACAACCGTTTTCGTGTCGCAACACCGACAGGCGAGTACCGTCATTGTCCCGATGGCCTGTAACACTAAATTGACCGTTCCGGCGGCTAAGTCGGCGGGGGTGGCGTCCTCGGCTAAGTTGCCGTAGTTCGCCGCCGTCAAAGTCGGGTCGAGTGTCACGGCGGGATTGCGCGTCAAGTCCCGGATGGTCAGGTCAACGCGGCTTAAGTCGCCCTGCGCCGCTAATTTCTTGATACTCCCGAAGCGTTCCATTCCGACAAGTTTCTTGCACAGTCCGCCGAGTGTCCCGCCGCCGATACCGCTTCCGCAGAGGTGTTCGACACGCTTTCCGCGTTCCGCCCACAGAAACGCCGTCCCGGTTCCCATGGACACCACAAGCGCCGATTCCTGTCCCGACAGCGCAAGCGCCCCCGTGCCGCTCGCCGAAAATTCGTCGACCCGGCGCGTGGGCAAATGGAAAATGCCGCCGTCCTCGTAACTCGCCCCGACACCTGTCAGCGCCACGCGACGCACGTTTTCGAGTGAAAGCCCGTTGCCGCTCAGATAGTTGCCCAGCGCCCCGTACAGACTTGTAAGCGGGTCCTCGGCCTTCGCCCGCAACATGGACAATACTTGTTTATCCTCCCGCAGTCCCACAACTTTTGTCGTGGAACCGCCGACATCAATGCCCAATATCACATCCACAGTCATTCGCTCCTTTGCGCGGATATTCCAATTATCCCAATGATACGAAAAGAACACGGTTCTGTCAAGGAAAATCTGGTCTTGCCATTTCCGCGCCGTTGTTGTACACTGTGCGGCAAATAACACCAACGGGGGGAACTCGCCATGAAACTGTTGATTATCCGCCACGCCGACCCGGATTACGAGCATAACTGTCTGACGGAACAGGGTACCAAAGAAGCACGGCTTTTGTCGGAGTACCTGCGAAACGTCCCGATTGACGCGGCGTACACGTCACCGCTTGCGCGGGCGCGACTGACAGCCGCGCCTGTGCTGTCCGCCCACGATATGACGGCGCAAGTCTGCGACTGGTTGCGGGAGTTTGACGCGCAAATCACGAAGCCGAATCAGGACGCCCCCGGCATTGTCTGGGACTGGCTCCCGGCGGACTGGACAGCCGTCCCGGACTTCTACGCCCCGGATACGTGGACGCGTCCGGCGGTCATGCGGACAGATGTCACGGAGAAATACAGGGCTGTTTGTGACGGCCTCGACGAACTTCTGAACCGCCACGGATACCGCCGCGACGGGCGTCTATACCGTGTGACACGCGCAAATCATGATACAATCGCGTTGTTCTGTCATTTCGGCGTGGAGTGCGTGCTGTTAAGTCACCTGCTTTCGGTGTCGCCCATGCCGCTGTGGCACAGCTTCTGCGCGTTGCCGTCGTCGGTGACGCTCCTGTACACGGAGGAACGCCGGGAGGGTATCGCGTCGTTCCGCGTCAGCGCGTTCGGGGATTTGAGCCACTTACATCAGGCGGGCGTGGAAGCGTCGTTTTCGGCGCGCTTCTGCGAATGCTTCTCCGACAACACCCGGCACGATTGACATTTTTGTAAAAAGTTCCCGCAAAACCCCCTTGCAATTCCCGATTGGATTTGCTACAATAATTAAGAGTGGCATTGTGTCCGCTTCCATCTACTATGCCGGAACCGTGAAATATCTGCCGGGGGATTTTTATTAAAGAGGGGTAATCCCGGAACGCGTTTATTTCCGGCAACGGCAACTATTGCAAAGGAGAATGACCATGAAAAAACTTTTTTCCTTGGCTCTTGCGCTGGTCATGACGGTGTCTCTCTTCACCTTCGCACCCGCCAGCGCGAGCGCCGCCTTTACGGACAGCGACAGCATTACCTATAAGGACGCCGTTGATGTCATTTATTCCCTTGAAATCATGGGCGGCTACTCCGACGGCAGTTTCCGTCCCCAAGGTGCCCTGACCCGCGGCGCGGCGGCGAAAATCATCTGCAACATGATGTTGACGCCGCAAATCGCCGGCAAAATGTCCAACGACACCGGCACGAAATTTAAGGACGTACCCAAGGGGCATACCTTCGCCGGTTACATTACTTGGTGCGTACAGGAGGGCATTGTCTCCGGCTACTCCGACGGAACCTTCCATCCCGCCGACTCCCTGACCGCCCAAGCCTTCCTGAAAATGCTCCTCTGCGCCCTCGGCTACGACGCCACCATTGAGCATTACACCGGTAGCGGCTGGTCGAACAACGTCACGAATCAGGCGCTGATGATTGGCCTGAATAACGGCCTTGCCACGACGCTGAACGGAGCCGCCATGGTCAACCGTCAGGACGCGTGCCTGTTCGCCTTCAACGCGCTGAAATCCGACCTTGTGGAGTACACCGGCAACCGCAACACCCGCGCCGTCAGAACCACCACCGCCGCCAGAGGTACAAACATCGTCGCGGAAGCGTCCTCTCCCTATACGCTCCAGTTCGCCGAACAGTATTTCAGTGACCTGAAGCAGGCCGCCAACACCACGGACGCCTTTGGCTGTCCGGCTACCAAGTGGACACTCAAAAATGTCGACGTGGGTACCTATCTGGCTACTGTGGACAAGGTTTATTATAACGAGGATGTCACCGCCGGACAGGTCTATGACGACCTCGGCCTGACTGTCGCCGCCCCGCTGACATTCTATGTCGACGGCGTGGATGTCACGACGCCCGGTGCCACCATCAGCAAGAATGATGATACCAAGCTCAGCGCCCTGATTACGCAGGCCAACACCATCGGCAACGGCGTCGAAATCCGGGCTTTCCGCACTAACAGCGGCAGTACGCCCGCCGTCGTCCTCAGCGCCGTTGTGTACTATCCCGGCACAGTCGCCTCCGTGCGGAGCGCTACCGATTCCAAGGGCCGCTATGTCACTATCAACGGTGTCGGCGACACACGCGCCCCCGCCGCGCTGTCCTCCAGCAACAACCAGTTTGAGACCGAAGAATTTGAGACCGGCGATATCGTGGCCTATACCTTCTCCGCCATGCCCGGCAACACCGGCATTCAGTCCGTGGAACTGCTCGACAGCGAAAGCGGCGCGTTAAGCCGTGTCAACACCGCAAGCGGCCTCGTACTCGACGGCGAGACGTACGAAAACGCCCTGAATATCGTATACGGCAACGCCGAGGGAACGGAAAACGCTTTAACCGTCAGCAATAACTACAATGTCTATCTGTTCACGCTCGACGGCAAGGAAATGGTGATGTGGGTCGAAAACGTGCAGGCCTCCGCCGACAGCTACGCGTGGGTCAAGGCTCTCAGCAACGGTCGTCAGGACTTCGACTACGCGCAGGCGAAACTCGTCTTTTCCAATGGCTCCGAGCAGGCCGTGTCCCTGAGTACCTATGTAGTCGACGACGTGGACGCCCTCAACCATCACGTTGTCACCTACTCCGTCGACAGCAACGACCGCTACACCCTCAAGCCCGTCGAAACGACCTCCGGCGCGCTCACCGTGAAGAATCGTAACGCCGACGGTCTGCCCGAAGGCGTCGTAGCCGATAACGACACAACCTTTGTCGTGGAGGACAGCGCCTCCAACTCTTACAAGGTTTACACCGGCATGCGCAACACCCCCAATATCAAGACCGATAACGCCTATGTCTACTCCGCCAACGGCAGTGCGGTCATGGTCTTTGTCAGCGGTGCCACCATTACCACCAGCAAGAGCGACGTAATCTTCATCGCGGCGAACTCCGCCACGAACCCGGTACGCGCCAAGTCCACCTATCGCACGTTCAACGCCGTTGTGGGCGGACAAATTACCAAGGTCAATGTCCTTGTGGATACCGTTCTGGGCAACGACGGCGAAAACCCGAAGTCCGGCGCGCAGTTCGTTGTGAACAATGACAGCGTGAAACCTGCCCCCGAAAGCAGTGTCATTCTCGACAATACCGAGTACAACGCCGATGAGCTGATTATCGGCGGCACCTACAATAACGCCAATGTCACGGTTGGACGCGTACAGGGTCTGGCCGCTCCCTCTAACGGCGCTATCCGTCTGGGCGGCTCCAAGGGTCCCCTCATGGATTTGAGCAACTCCGTCAACGTCTACTCTGTCAGCACAAACGGCCTTATCAGCAAAATTAACCTGAACAATGTCAAGGCCGACAGCGAGGCGTGGGTATACTACACGCTCGACAACAAGGATATTACCAACCTGTTCATTCTCCGCGTGGACGCGAAATAATGGACTGTCCCTGACAGGTAAATCCCCCCTCTCCCGGATTTCCGGGAGGGGGCTTTCTTTTGCGTTGACTTTTTCCGCGGATACGTTATAATGTTGCAAAACGGCGGTCAGCCCGAATCCGACATTACAGGAGGAACCAGTTATGACATATTCCATGGAAATCGCGGGACTTACGCGGCAACTGCCCCTTTGCAGGGTCACGGATGACCTGTACATTGCGGCGTTTATCTGCTTCGGGGACGCAGAAATCACCGTGGCCTGTGCGCGGGAACTCTTAAAACTTGTCCCCGCCTCGGAGTACGACTACCTCTTCACGGCGGAGGCGAAAAGTATTCCGCTCATCCACGAAATGGCGCGGCAGTCCGGCGCGGAAAAGTATTTTATCGCCCGCAAGGGGCCAAAGGCCTACATGCCCGACCCGATTTACGTCGAGGACAAGTCGATTACCACCGCCAAGCCCCAGCGGCTCTATCTCGGACAGGACGACGTGGCGCTGATTCGCGGGAAGCGGCTCCTCATCGTGGACGACGTGATTTCTACGGGCGGCTCCCTGCGGGCTATGGAGGAACTTATCCAGAAAGCCGGAGGCACTGTCGCCGGGAAAATCGCCGTACTCGCGGAGGGCGAGTCCAAGAACCGCCCCGACATCCGTTATCTCGCGCCGTTGCCGCTGTTCAACGCCGACGGCACGGTCAAGGCGTAACCCATGCGTGTCTGCGCCATTGACTACGGCGACGCCCGGACAGGGCTTGCCGTCTCCGACCCCACCGGACTGTTAGCCGGTCACACGGAGACAGTCCACGCCTACCGCCCGGAAGAAGTGATAGCCCGTATCGCCGCCGTCGCGGCGGAGTACGGCGTCGGGAAACTCGTACTCGGACACCCTGTCAACATGGACGGCACCAGAGGCCCCCGCGCCGAAAAAGTCGAAGCGTTCGCGGAACGTCTCCGCGCTAAAACCGGACTGCCCGTGACGCTCTGGGACGAACGCCGTACCACTATCGACGCCCACCAGATTTTACGCGCCAACGGTCGCAACGGCAAAAAGCACAAAGACATTGTGGACGCGGTCGCCGCCACGCTGATTTTAGACGGCTACTTGTCGTGGGAACGCGGACAGGCACAGTCCGGGAAAGCGTGACGCCGTGTCAAAGACGCTCACGCCCCGCGAACTGGCCGAACGCAGTTTGATTACCACGTACCGGAAAACGCTTTGGAAACCGTTCATAGCCGCCGTCAAGCGTTACGAACTGGTATCGCCGGGGGACAAAATCGCCGTGTGTCTGTCGGGCGGGAAGGATTCCGCCGTGCTTGCCAAACTCATGCAGGAGTTACAGCGGCACACCGACCGCCCGTTTGACCTGTCGTTTCTGGTCATGAATCCCGGCTACCGCCCCGAAAATCTGAAACTCATCCGCGACAACGCCGACTTGTTAGGCATTCCCATCACGATTTTTTCCAACGACATCTTTCATGTCGCCTTTCACGCGGAAAAGAATCCCTGCTACCTCTGCGCCCGTATGCGGCGCGGCTTCCTCTACGAAAAAGCCCGCGACATGGGTTGTAACAAAATCGCCCTCGGACACCATATGTCGGACGTTATCGAGACTACGCTGTTAGGCCTCTTCTACGGCGCACAGCTTCAGGCCATGCCCCCGAAACTGCACAGTCAACACTTCCCCGGTATGGAACTCATCCGCCCCCTCTACTGTGTCCACGAGGACGCTGTCATAGCGTGGAAGAACTATAACAATTTACAGTTTCTGCAATGCGCGTGCCGCTTCACCGAAGCCCGCGACAATGCCTCTGACGGTATCGGCGAGAGTAAGCGGCAGGAAATCAAGGCGCTTATCCGTACCCTCAAACGCGACAACCCCAACATCGAAAAGAGCGTCTTTCGCGCCATTCACGGCGTGCAACTCGACACTTTCCCCGGCTTCAAGCGCCACGGAAACGCCTATTCGTTTCTGGACTTCTACGACGAATAACAAGTTCCCTTGCCCTCCCCCTTGGGGGGTGGGTGGCGCGTCAGCGCGGGGTGGGGGCAAATGTTCCCCCCCTCTGTCGCCTGACGGCGACATCTCCTCCCAAAGGGGGCGACAAGGCACACACTCCTTTTCCCGCCGCCGCATAGCATGGGAAAAGGAGTGATATTTCATGCCGACTGTCTTTCTCAGCCCGTCCACGCAGGACTGGAACCCCTACGTAACCGGTAGCGGCTCGGAAGAGTATCAAATGAATCTGCTCACGGACGCCCTCATACCGTATCTGGAAGCCAACGCCATTCGCTACGACCGCAACGACCCCGACGGTACCGCCGCCGACGCTATCCGGCGGGGCAATTCCAGTAACTATGACTTCTATCTCGCCCTGCACTCGAACGCGTCCCCGGAAGTCACCGCCGGGCGTCTGCGCGGAATCATCGTCTTTTATTACCCCGGAAGCGCCAAGGGATTCCGTGCCGCCGAACTCATCTCCGACGAACTCCGGGCAATTTACCCCTTGCCGGAACTTGTCACGACGCGCCCGACTACTTCTCTGGGCGAAGTCCGACGCCCAAGCGCCCCGTCCGTACTCGCCGAAATCGGCTATCACGACAACTACGACGACGCCCGCTGGATTGAGAACAACCGCGACGAAATCGCCGCCGCGCTGGCGCGTGCCTTGACCGAATACTTTGACGTGCCGTTTATTCAGCCCGTGGAACCGTTCCCCGCCGTGGTACGCGTCAACTACGGCACGTTGAACTTACGTGAACGCCCCGATTCCGCCGCGCCGGTTATCGCCGACCTCCCCAACGGGGCGCGGGTGGACGTGTACGGCGAGTGGGACGGCTGGTACGTTGTCCACTGGCGCGACTACGCCGGATATGCCGCCGCCGCGTATATCGACCGCGAATAATGACAACGCGCCGCGTGGCAAAATGCCGTTTGCCGCCGTGAAACGACATTAGAACAAAGTTTCTATTTGCGGCCTGAAAAAGTCGGGCGGTCTTTTCGATACTTTTTTTCTGTAAAAGGCTTGACAGGACGCGTAACTGATGGGACTTGTTCGCGTATTCGCATTAGGGCGGATTAGTTGAGAAAGTCTTTGAGTTTCTTACTCCGGCTGGGGTGACGCAGTTTCCGCAGGGCTTTGGCCTCAATCTGCCGGATACGCTCCCGCGTTACGTTGAACTCCTTGCCCACTTCCTCTAATGTGCGCGTCCGCCCGTCCTCAATCCCGAAACGCAGTTTCAAGACCTTTTCCTCGCGGGGCGTCAGCGTCGCCAGCACTTCCATGAGCTGTTCCTTCAAGAGCGTGAACGACGCCGCCTCCGACGGTTCCGACGCCCCCTCGTCCGGGATGAAGTCGCCCAAGTGCGAATCTTCCTCTTCGCCGATGGGCGTTTCCAGCGATACAGGCTCCTGCGCGATTTTGAGAATCTCCCGCACTTTTTCAACGGGCATATTCATTTCCTCGGCGATTTCGCTGGGCGTGGGGTCGTGGCCTAATTCCTGTAACAGTTGACGGCTCACGCGGATGACTTTGTTAATGGTCTCGACCATATGCACGGGTATCCGAATGGTACGGGCTTGGTCGGCGATGGCGCGTGTAATGGCCTGCCGTATCCACCAAGTGGCGTACGTGGAGAATTTGTAGCCCTTGGTGTAGTCGAACTTCTCGACGGCTTTGATGAGGCCTAAATTGCCCTCCTGTATCAAGTCCAGAAACAGCATGCCGCGCCCGACATAGCGCTTTGCAATCGACACCACTAAACGCAGATTGGCTTCTGCTAATTTCTGTTTGGCGGTGTCGCCCTGTTTTTTGCGCTTGCGGAGGAAGGCTTCCTCTTCGCGGGAGTACGGCAACGGCTCCTTGTTCTTGCGTTTACGGTTCTGTTCACGCAGTTTTTCCTCGGCGTCGCCTCCGGCGGTCATGGTCTTGGCCAGCGTGATTTCCTCGTCCGGGGTCAGAAGCGGGACTTTGCCTATCTCCTTCAGGTACATGCGTACAGGGTCGTCAATCGAAAAACTGTTGACAAGGGTATTGGGGTCGACGAGTTCTTCTTCCTCGACTTCGGCGATTTCCTCGGCGGGTGGGTCCTCGTCGGACGCCTCCGGGAGTAAGTCCGCGCCTCCGCTGATGTCAATGCTTAACTGTTCCAGAGAATCGTACAGTTGGTCGAGCTGGGAACCCTCTAAATTGAGTTCGTCCACGGCGTCCATGAGTTCGGCGGATTCGAGTTTTCCCTTTTTCTTGCCGTGTGCCAGAAGCTGACGCAGTTTTTCACTCTGCATGAGCCACGCCGACGCGGGCAGCGCGGCTACCTGACTGTCCGTCAAGCGCAGAATACCGGCCTTTAACGCTTCCTCGTCGGTCATGAGCGGGAGTTCGCCCTTGGGTAGTATGAAATGGAAGCGTTCGTCTTCGGCTTCGTCCGAAACGGTTTCGGGTTCGGATTCAGTCTCCGCGGCTTCGGCTTCGTCCGATACGGGTTCCGGTTCGGTTTCGGCGTCGGGTTCCGGTTCGACTGCTTCCGATACGGTTTCCGGTTCGACTTCCACCGAAACAGTTTCCGGTTGCTCCGACACGGGTTCCGGTTCGGTTTCGATGTCGGGTTCCGGTTCCGGTATGCAAATCGGCGTTTCGACTTCGGTTTCCTCTACGGGAACCGGCACTTCGATTTCAGTTTCCGGTTCCGGTTCCGCCGCCGCGACGGGTTCCGCAACTTCCGCCGGAACAGGTTTCGCGGGTTCTTTGACCGTCTCCACGGGAACAGGTTTCGCGGGTTCTTCTACCGTCTCCACAGGAACAGGTTTCGCGGGTTCCTTGACCGTCTTTTCCGGCTCTTTTGCGACAGGTTTCGCGGCTGTTTCCGTGACTATGTGCGCGGCCTTGTGCGCGGACGCTTCCGGCGTTACGGTCTCCGTCTCCTTTACAGACGCTTCCGCCGCTTCCGTGGGATGATTCTGTTTTTTGGTCATGTCGTGTCCTCCTTACAGTTTCTTTCGTTTTTGATATTTTCTTTGCGCTCTTAACAAAACATCCTCCTCTGTCCGTCCCGACCGCCTGTCCGCCTCCTCCCGGATGACGCGTATGTAATCCGAGAGTGCTTTGGAGGCGTTTTCCGGCGATTCCGGCTCCTGACAGACCGCTGTAATGTGGCTGATTTCGTCTTGTGTCAGCGCCCCGGACAGCAGATGGAACGAGACCGGGAAACCGTGCTGTCTGGCGTCCCAGAGCGTGAAGAACGCTTTGCCCAGTACAGGCGCGGAAAAGTCGTCCGGCGACAACGGCAACGGGTTCGGAAACAAACTGTCGTCCATGAGCAGAAGTCGAATTAAACCGGCCTCCGCCCGCGCTGAACGCACGTTTTCATAGCGGAAAGCGCGTTCTTTGGGCTGTACTAACTGCGTGGCGGGATTCAATTCCCGGCGGAGTTCCTGTTTCCGCTGGCGGGAATACGCCGTTTTGGCGGCACGCTGTACGAGTTCGGACATGGCGGTTTTCGTGACGCCCGCCGCCTCTGCGGCGCGATGTGTGTAGATGTCGCGTTCTACGGAGTTGTCCAGCGTGGCGATAAATTCGCTGACTTCCTCACTGTACGCTAAACGCCCCTCGTCGGTTTTGAGGTCATGCTTCGCGGCGATTTGCGACATACGGTAGTCGGCGGCGCGTTCGCTTCCACTCAAAAGCCGCTCGAACGCATCCACGCCCTGAAACTTGATATAGTCGTCCGGGTCCTGTTTGACATATTCCCCGGATTCCGTACGGCGTCGGGGGAGTTGCAGAATACGGATGGTAAACCCGGCGTCGCGCAAGAGGTCGAGAGCGCGGGACGTGGCGATTTCCCCGGCGTTGTCGTTGTCGTAACAAAAGACAAGTTCCTTTTTGCGGAAACGGTCGACAAGCCGTGCCTGTTCCTCGGTGAGCGCGGTACCCATGGACGCTACCGCGTTGTCAATGCCCGCCTGATGAAGCGTCACAACGTCTAAATTGCCCTCGCAGAGCAGAAAATTTGGACGCTTCGTGTTTTTGGCAAGGTTCATGCCGTACAGAATTTTGCGCTTGGAGTACACAGGGGTGTCGGGGGAGTTCATATATTTGGGTTCGGACTTGTCCAGCACCCGGCTTCCGAACGCCACCACGTCGCCGCGAATGTCAATGACCGGCAACATGAGACGGTTTCGGAATTTGTCACAAAAGCCGCCGTTCTTGGTAGGCCGAATCAGTCCGGCGTTGAACAGTTCTTCTTTGGTGTAGCCCTTGGCGGTCATGGCCTTTAGAAGCACGTCCCAAGCCTCCAAAGAGGCACCCATGCCGAACCGGACAGCGGTTTTCCAGAGAATGCGCCGCCGTTGGAGATAGTCGCGGACGGCCTGCCCTTCGGGGGCTTTCAGAAGTTGGTGATAAAACCGGGCGGCGTCGCGGTTTAAGTCCAGAAGCCGGGCGCGCTGACGGCTTTCGTCGCGGGTCTGGTTGTCCTCCGGCACTTCCAGTCCGGCGCGTCTCGCCAGAAACCGCACGGCGTCGGCGTAGGGGAGATTTTCGATTTCCATAATAAAGTTGAGGACGCCGCCGCCCTTCTTGCAGCCGAAACAGTAGTACATCTGCCTGTCCGGCACGACATGAAACGACGGGGTTTTCTCGTTATGGAACGGACAACAGCCCCAGTAATCGCCGCCGCGCTTGTTGAGTGCCACGTAACTGCCGACAATGTCCACGATATCCGACCGGGCTATAAGGTTGTCCATGAAAGCCGCCGGAAACGCCATGTCTACGACCTCCTTTGGGTCAGTTTAGCCGGAATCGGTTTCCGTCATACTCATACGTGCGCGGTTCTGAAAATGATATACGCCGCAATTTCCCGATTTCCTCTTTTTTCGCCGAAAAAAATAAAACGCCGCCGCTTCCCGTACGGAAGGGCGGCGCGGACGTTCATAGCGCGGTGTCACTGGAACAGTTCCTCTTCGTCGTCGTAATCGTCGTACTCGGAACCATATTTCCGGCTCCAACGGTTGCGGATTCCGCTGTAGCCTACGCTCAGGTCGTGCCAGCCGCCGATTATCAGGCACACGCACGCGGCAAAGGCCAGACTCGCTCCCACGATTTTTAATACCATGCGGGCGGTTTTGCTCATAGTCGTTCTCCTCCTCAGTCCGGACGGGTTTTGAGTTGCGGGATTATCATACACCATTCCGCCGGAAATGGCAACTGTTTTTCACAGGTTTTTTACAAATCTGGAAATCATTTCGTTGTCAAAGTGTGTGCGTACGGAACCAGTCACGGGCGGCGTCGGCGTCGGCGGCGATTTGCGCCCGGAGTGCGTCCGGCGACGGGAAACGTATCTCCCCCCGCAGACGGTGCCGGAACTCAATCCGCACTGTCTGCCCGTACAAGTCGCCGTCGAAGTCCAACAGCCAACTTTCTACGGTAATGTCCTCGCCATTCTGAAACGTCGGACGCGTGCCGACGTTCGTCACGGCAATATGTCGGCGTCCGCCGGGGAGTACCGCGACCGTAGCGTAGACGCCCCGCGCCGGAGACATGACATGTGGCGGCAACGTCATGTTGATAGTGGGTACGCCCATCGTACGCCCGACCTGCCGCCCGTGGCGTACTTCCTGCGTCAGAATGTGGGGGTGTCCAAGGAAACGTTCCGCGGTCTCCATGTCGCCGACCGCCAAGAGGCGTCGGATATGCGTGGAACTGACGGTAACGCCGTCCAGTGTCACTTTTGGGATAATGTCGCAACCGATACCGAGTTCCCGACATTTCGCCCGTAAAAGTTCGGGAGTTCCGGCGTTGCGGTGTCCGAAACGGTGGTCATGTCCGGCGACAAGGTGTACGGCGCGGAGATGTTTCCATAGAATGTCCGTGACGAACGTTTCCCACGTGGTAGCCATCATTTCGGCGTTGAACGGCGCGAAGATAACGTGTTCGACGCCGTAGAGACGGCGTACCAGTCCGGCGCGGTCCTCCCGCGAGTTGATGAGCGGACAGGGAATGCCCGTGACAACCTCTTTCGGCGAACGGTCGAACGTGAACAGCGCGGAGAGTACGCCGCGCTCCTTGGCCTCCTGTACGGTGCGGCGCAACAGCGCCCCGTGGCCTAAATGTACGCCGTCAAAAAATCCCAGCGCGATAACTTTTTCCTGTTGCGACATGGCTGCACTTCCATCTTTCTATGACGTGAAGAAATTTTTCAGGGCTTTCAAGATACCGCCGCGGGCTTCCGACAGGCACAGAAAGTCCCCGTCCTGCCCGTACACCCGGTACACGCCGTCCGGCACCTGCCACCGGATTTCGTTTCCGCAACGGATACGGCGTTCTTTCGCCGGGGAGAGTGCCCGGATTTCCGGGTATGCCCGGAATAAGGTATCGAGCGGACGCAACAGCGCCGCGCCCTGTTCCCGCACGGCGTCCAGCGACACGGCGTCGGCCTCCGTGAAATCTCCGGCGCGTGTCCGGCGCAACGCGTACAGCGTCCCGCCACAGCCTAAAACTTGCCCGATATCGTGACAGAGCGTCCGCACATAGGTTCCCTTGGAACACAGACAGCGGAATTTATAATCGGTGTCACTCTCCCGCGCTAATAATTCGAGTTCGTAGATTGTGACCGGGCGCGGCGGGCGTTCGACTTCTTTGCCCTTCCGCGCCAGTTCGTACAGTTTTTTCCCCTGTACTTTCAGCGCGGAATACATGGGCGGTATCTGTTGTATATCGCCCGTGAAGCGTTCCAGCGCGGCTTCCACGTCCGACGCCGTGACATGTACGGGACGCGTTTCCAGTGTGTTCCCGGTCACGTCCTGCGTATCCGTGGACAGTCCGAGACGCAAACCCGCCACGTACTCTTTGCGACTGTTTTCGGCGAACTCGACCGCTTTCGTGGCCTGTCCGACAAACACGGGCAGAACTCCCGTCGCCATGGGGTCAAGTGTCCCGCCGTGTCCGACACGCCTTTCATGGAGCATGCCCCGCACTTTCGCGCACACGTCCATACTCGTCCAGTCGGCGGGTTTGTCAATGATTAGTATCCCGTTCGGCACAATGTTCAGTCCTCCGCGACCTGCGCGACGCCCGACAGTACACGCCGCCGCACATCGTCCAGCGGAGCTTTTATCGTACAGCCCGCCGCCGCCGCGTGTCCGCCGCCGCCGAACAGTTGACAAACTTTCGTGGCGTTGACGCGTCTGCCCGTCCGTACGGACAGTTTCCACTCGTCCGGCGACAGTTCCCGCGCCGTAATCGCGCAGTCCACGCCCTCAATCTGTCCGCCCAGCGACGACAACTCCTCCGTGTCGTTCTCCGTCGCCGCCAGCGATTCCACCAGCGTCAGCGGCACCGTCATAAACACAATGCGGCCTTTGTCGTAATACTCGGCGTTTTTGAACATTTCGGCCTCCAAGCGCATGCGAACCCGCGTCTTTGTGCGGAAAAAGGCCTTGTTGACGGACTTGTAGTCAATGCCCGTCCGCATGAGCGCCGCCGCGACGGCGTGTGTGTGCGCGGTCGTGTTCGCGTACGCGAAACAGCCGCAGTCCGTCGATATCGCCACGTACAGCGGAAGGGCGATTTCCGTTGTAACGTGACCCATTTCCGCCAAGATGTCGTAGAGCAGTTCCCCGCAGGCCGCCGCGCCCGGACGGACAATGTTTTGACGCCCGAACGCCTCAAAAGACGGGTGATGGTCAATGGCGAGGTCAACACGGCCTTTGAATTGCCGCATATTGTCGGGAAAGAGTTCCTCCGTGGCGATATCCACGGACACAATTTTGTCCGGCGCGAACCCGTCCGGCGCGGCGTACGGCGCGAAATACGGCGTCAACATGTTCGCGTCCGTCAGACTTGGGTTCGGGTACAGATACGCCGTCCGCCCGATTGCGCGTAACCCCGCGCACAACGCCGCCGCACATCCGACAGTATCCCCGTCGGGGCGGATATGCGTCAGAATCAGGACATTGTTCCAGCTTTTGAGCAAAGCGGCGGTTTTACGGACTGTCAGCATGGTTTGTCTCATCCTCTCCGTTGGGGGCTTCCCGTTGTGCGTCCGACTGCTCCACACGCCGCAGGAGTTCCAGCACTTGCGCCCCGTGCAATATGGAGTCGTCGCCGAAAAACTGCAACTCCGGCGTATAGCGTAAGCGCAACGCGCCGCCGATTTCGCGCCGCAGAAAGCCCGACGCCGATTTCAGGCCTTTGAGCGCGTCCTTCTCGCGGGACTTGTCCAGTACGCTGACATAGACTTTCGCGTAGCGCAAATCGGCGGTCGTGTCGACGCGTGTCACGGACACCATGCCCACCGTGTTCACGCGGGGGTCTTTCAACTGCCGTATGAGCGCCGACAATTCCCGTTGTATCTCCTCGTTAATGCGTCCGATTCTGTTGCTTGACATGACCGCTCCTTTCCGCTTCGCGCTTTCGTCTGAACTCGGCTAAATCCGCTATCATTTCTTCCTCGGAAGCCCAGCCCGTGTCGCCGTCTAAAATTGCGTCCACACGTTCAAAAGCGCGTTGTGCCTGTTCGGCTTTTCGCTGTCCTTCCTCTCTATCCGTAAATGCGGCATTCATGATTGAATCTCCATTGCAAAAAGGGCGGCGGTGCCGCCGCCCCTGATTCGTGATTACTGCGGGATTTCCTCCATGGTGAAGGCCTCGATAATGTCGCCCTCTTTGATGTCGTTGAACTTCTCGACGGTCATGCCGCACTCGTAATTCTCGGCGACTTCGCGGACATCGTCCTTGAAGCGTTTCAGCGACGCCAGAGCGCCTTCGTGAATCACAATGCCGTCGCGCACGACACGCACCGAACACGAACGAACAATTTTCCCTTCCTTGACATAGCACCCGGCGACCGTGCCGACGCCCGACACATGGTATACTTTGCGGACTTCGGCGTGTCCCAGCACCGCCTCCCGGTACTTCGGGGCTAACATGCCTTTCATGGCGGCCTCAATCTCGCCGATACAGTCGTAAATGACGCGGTACATACGCATATCGACATTTTGCCGCGCCGCGCCGTCCCGCGCCGCCGTATCCGGGCGGACGTTGAACCCGACTATAATCGCGTTCGACGACGACGCAAGCATAACGTCCGATTCGTTGATAGCGCCGACGCCGCCGTGAATCACTTTCACGTTTACCTCGTCGTTGGACAGCTTCTCCAGCGACGCCGTGACCGCCTCGACACTGCCCTGCACGTCCGCCTTGACCACAAGCGCCAGTTCCTTGCGTTCTCCGGCCTGTATCTGGTCAAAGAGGTTTTCCAGCGACACTTTCTGTACCGGCGCGGCCGATTTCGCCCGCTCCTCGGATTTGCGCTGTTCGACCAGTTTCCGCGCCATTTGTTCGTCGGCGACCGCGAAAAACGGACTTCCCGCCGTCGGCGCTTCCGACAATCCGGCGATTTCCACAGGCACCGACGGCCCCGCCGTTTCGAGACGGTTTCCCTTGTAGTCCATCATCGTGCGGACGCGTCCGACCGCCGTACCCGCTATGATGATGTCGCCCTGTTTGAGTGTGCCGTTCTGTACCAGCAACGTCGCCACGGGGCCGCGTCCGCGGTCAAGACGCGCTTCGATAACGGTACCCTGTCCGGCGCGGTTCGGATTGGCTTTGAGTTCCGCCATTTCGGCGGTCAGCGTGACCATTTCCAGAAGATTTTCAATGCCTATCTTCTTTTTGGCGGAAATCTGACAGCAAATCGTGTCACCGCCCCAGTCTTCCGGGACTAAACCGTGTTCCGTCAACTGCTGTAACACACGGTCGGGGTTGGCGTTGGGCTTGTCGATTTTGTTGACGGCAACAATAATCGGGATATTGGCGGCTTTGGCGTGATTGATAGATTCAATCGTCTGCGGCATGATTCCGTCGTCCGCCGCGACCATCAGAATGGCAATGTCCGTAATCATCGCGCCACGCGCACGCATGGACGTGAAAGCCTCGTGACCGGGAGTGTCAAGAAACGTAATCGGCTTGCCGTTGATTTCGACCTGATACGCGCCGATTGCCTGCGTAATGCCGCCCGCCTCCCCGGCGGCTACGGACGTATTGCGGATAGTGTCAAGCAGAGTCGTTTTACCGTGGTCGACATGTCCCATGACGACGACGACCGGGGCGCGGGGCAGTAAATCTTCGGCCTTGTCCTCGCGGACATCAATCAATTTTTCCTCGATAGTGACGACGATTTCCCGTTCCACCTTACAGCCCATTTCCTCGGCGATAATGGCGGCGGTGTCAAAGTCGATGAACTGTCCCAGAGAGGCCATAACGCCGTTTTTCATGAGGCACTTGACAACTTCCGCGCCGGTCTTTTTCATGCGGGAGGCCAGTTCGCCGACAGAGATTGTGTCGGGAATGGAGACCTTGACGGGGGATTTGCGGGCGACTTCCAGTTTGAGGCGGCGGAGGCGTTCGGCCTCGTCCTGACGGCGTTTCGCCGACATCGCCTGTTGCCGGTTCTGACGCTGACTGTTGCGGAATTTTTCTTTTCCGGCGCGCTGCTGCATACGCTCTCCGCGCTGTCCGCCCAAATCTTCAAGGCGTTCGTCGTACTTGGCAAGGTTTACGTCGCCGCCCTTGCGGGTGTCGACAATCTTCCGTTGCGGAATCCGTGACTGAGGCTTCGACGATTTGCCGTCACCGGATTTCGGCGCGGCGTTCTGGTTTACGGGCTTGTTCGCGCCGCCCCTGTTATCGGGAATCCGGTTGCCGCTATCGGGCTTCTTGGCGGGACGGTTGTCCGGGGCTTTGCCGGGACGCGGTTCCACTTTCACGCTGTCCCGGTTTCTGGTCTCCGACGCCTTGCGGGGTTCGGAGGCTTTGTCGGTTTTGGGGGCGTCGGACTTGGGCGCGACAGCTTCCGGTGTCGCGGGAGACGCGGCTTCGGGTGCCGGGGACGCTTCCGCCTGCGCGGCGGCCTCGACAGGTGCCGGGGACGCTTCCACGGCTACGGGTGCCGGGGACACTTCCGCACTGGCCTTCGGCGCGGACTTCTTGCCGGAACGCGGTTCGGGCTTCGTGTCGTCGTAAATGGACTGTATGTTGGAAATCTGGTGGTGCTGGGTCAGATAGTCAAAGATGATGGCCAAATCACTTTCCGACAGCGGCTGCATATGGTTCCGCGGCTTGACCGAATATGTGCCTAAAATCTCCGTGATGGACTTCGACGGAATGCCGAAATCTTTTGCCACTTCATGCACTCTGTATTTTCCATTGTTAGCCAATCAAAAACACCTCACTGTACCCGGCGCGGAGGCCGGAAGTTGTAAGTTCAAGTATCTGTTTTCTTGGGACGGGGGCGGCGGAGCGACTGTCCCTTGACCGCGCCGTGACGCGTTCCCGTGGACTGCTTCGGCGTATCGGACTTTGCCCCCCTCTGTCGCCTTGCGGCGACATCTCCCCCCAAAGGAGGGCGAGAAGAGCGCGGACGCGCCTTTGTATCGCCGGAACGCGGCTTCACGGGCTTTTTCGCGTTATCGGAACGCGGTTTCAGGGGCTTTTGCTTGCCCGTACTGTTCGGACGCGCCTTTGTAGGCTTTTGGGCTTCGCCGGGACGCGCCTTTGTGGGCGTTTTCGCGTTACCCGGACGCGCTTTCAGTTCATCGGGACGCGCACGGGCGCGAGCCGCCCGGCGTTCCCCGGCACGGATAACTTTCCGTTGCAGTCGTTCCGACAAATACGCGTAACGTTCGGGGTCGAACTGCGCCAAACGTTCGCCGACAGCGTTTGCAAGTCCGGTATCGGTCAGCGCGGCGACGGCGACAGTACCGCTTCCGAGTGCGTGACCGAGTTCGGCCTTGTCGCAGGGCAGGACGGCACACAGACAATGTCCGCGTTCCGACCACTGCTGGGCGTCCCGGCAGGTACGCGGCGACGCGTCCGCGCTGAGCAGGAGTAGACGCACCTTTCCGGCGTATACGGCGGACTGTACCGCGTCACTGCCTGTCACGAGATTTCCGCCCCGGAGCGCAAGTCCGAGCAGACGCGTGTAACTGTCATGCGGTTGCATCGTTGCCCCCTTTCGGCGCGGCGGCGATAATCTCCGCCTCCATGGCGTCGTACACCTCCGCCGGAATCGTGACGGATAGGGCGCGCTCTAAAGCGCGTGTCTTTCTCGCCCGCTTCAGGCAGTCGGGACTTGGGCAGACGTACGCCCCGCGTCCCGGTTTCTTGCCCTTGAAGTCAAGGCTCACGTCGCCCTCCGGCGACTTGACCACCCGTAACAGGGTCTTTTTGTCCCGCATTTCCCGACAGCCCACACACTGTCTCTGCGGTATCCGTTTCACTTTCGGCATGGCGCGACACCCTTTCCCGTTGTGTTACATGTCTGTTTCCTCTTTATGTTCCGTGTCCGGCGCGGAATCGTCCGCTTCCGGTTCGGCAGTTTCCACTGTTTCTATGTTTTCCGGCGCTTCGGCAGTTTCCACCGCTTCCGTACTGTCCGGGGTACCGGTCGTTTCCACTGTTTCCGCGCTGTCCGGGGCGTCGGTAGCTTCCACTGTTTCCGCACTGTCCGGCGCTTCCGGCGCTTCGTCGTCGTACGTGAAGGGAACGTCCGTTGCTTCGGCGGCTTCCTCCGCTTTCTGTTCCTTGGCCTCGTCGAAACTGCGCGGCTTGATGTCGATTTTGTAGCCCGTCAGACGCGCCGCCAAACGTGCGTTCTGCCCCTCGCGCCCGATTGCCAACGATAACTGGTGGTCGGGTACGCGTACACGACACGCTTTGCCCTCCGGGGCTAATGTCACGCTGTCGACTTCCGCCGGGGCTAACGCCGCCGCGATAAACGCCGCCGGGTCCTCGGCATACTTGATGATGTCGATTTTCTCTCCGTGCAACTCCTCCGTGACATGGTTGACACGTTGTCCACGCGGCCCCACACACGCCCCGATAGGGTCTACCTTTTCGTCCGTGGAGAACACCGCGATTTTCGTACGGCTCCCGGCCTCGCGGGAAATCGACTTGACTTCTACCGTGCCATCGTAAATCTCCGGCACCTCCAACTCGAACAGACGCCGCACAAGTCCGGGATGTGTACGGGAAATCAGAATCTGCGGCCCCCGCGTGGCGCGGCTGACACTCACCACGTAGACCTTGACCATCATGCCCTCGGTCAACTCCTCGCCGGGAATCTGTTCCCCGGCGGTCAAAACGGCGTCGGTGGCCTCGGAACCCGTGCCGATATGAAGCGTGACACTCTGGTTACGGGGGTCAATCCGCGTGACAGTTCCCGTCAGAATTTCGTGCTGTTTGGAATTGAACTCCTCATAGGCCATGCCGCGTTCGGCCTCGCGGAGACCTTGTATAATGACCTGTTTGCCGTTCCCGGCGGCGATACGTCCGAACTCCACGTTGTCCACGGGGATATTGACTGTGTCGCCGATTTCGTAGACGGCGGAAATTTTCTTTGCCTCCTCCACCGGAATTTCGTTGAAGGGGTCGACGTAATCTTCTTCGTCGACAACGTTCTTCTTGACGAACATCCGCAAAGTATGGGCTTGGTCGTCGGCTTCCACTTCGACATTTTCCGTGTCGGGGTGGTCCTTCTTGTAGGCGGCGACAATGGCCTGAATGATTTTTTCCAGCATGAACGCCTTGGGAATGCCGCGGTCTTTCTCCAACAGTTCCAGCGCCGCGAAAATCTCCGACGGATTCATGCCGACGGGTTCTTTCTGCTTCCTGCCCTTTGTGCCTCTGCCTTTCATGGATGATTCTCCTTATACATGATACTTGTTCACCATTCCACGCGCAGGCGTACCAGCGCCGTGTCTTTCTTCTGAAATGTCAATGCGCGTCCCTTGACATCGACCGTGACCGCGCCGGTGTCGGCGTCGTAGGCGGTCAGGACGCCCGGAAACTCTTTCCGCCCCTCAAAGGCGCGGTAGAGCTTCACCAAAACCGGACTGCCCATAAAACGCGTGAAGTCGTCCGGACGCTTCAAGGCGCGTTCCGCTCCCGCGGAACCGACTTCTAAAGTGTAACTGCCCTCAATGGGGTCGAGTTCGTCCAGCTTGTCGGAGAGCTGACGCGAAATGGCCTCACAGTCGAGAATGTCGACGCCGCCTTCCTTGTCGAGCAGGACGCGTAAATACCAAGTCCCGGCCTCCCGGACGTACTCCACATCCCAGAGTGTGCAACCCCGTCCGGCGGCAAGCGGGGCGGCGAGTTCCGCTGTCAGTTCCGTGATTTTCTTCATAATATCCCTCCCCGGTCGCCGTGTGAACGCGAAATAAAAGAGCGGGTTCCGTGACCCACTCCGTAAATCTTCCGCTGACATGTCAAGAGTATATCATATCCCGACGCGCTTTGCAAGAGGGTTTTTCACTTTTTTTTCTTTGTGAAAGCAATTTCCCCCCTCCGTCGCTACGCGACACCTCCCCCGCCGTGCGGGGGAGGCGGAAAATCGGACATTTTCAGTGAAATTGTCACATTTTCCCTGTCGGCAGTCCCGCGAAGTCCTCCCCTGTGGGGCGATTTGTTCACCGGTGACGCCGCCGCCACGCCAGCACGGACAGCGGTATCGAAGCCGCCGTCAGCGCGACCGCCGTCAGAGACAGTACCGCGAAGCCGTCGCCAAGGGACATGTCACCGAAAGCGGAATCCCGTACAGTCATGAAGCTGACCGCGCCGCCGATGATAACGGCAATCAGGACAATCATCAGCGTACGGAAAGCGCGGCTTTTTTCGGCGTCGAAGCGGAAATAAATCGGCATGGACAGCGCCAGAAAAATCGCCGCTATCGCCACTTCCGCCAGAAACGCCCGGACATCCTCCACCTCCTGTAGTCCCGGCAGAACGTCGAACAGTCCGCACGCCCACGCGGCGGCGAACCGTACCAGCCAGCCGAACGTCAAAAAGAACAGCATGGACAGCCAGCCGACACAGTAGCGGCTTAACACAATTTGGCGTGTACTGTACGGTAACATTAACTCCATAGTGTCCCAGTGGCAGAGGTCGTCGTAGGCGAACGCCGACGACGGGAGCATGACCGCGTAGAAAATCGAAATCAGCGTGGAAGCCGGCATATTCCCCAGTCGAAAGACAAGAATAATGACCGCGAACAACAGAAACTGCTTTTTCAGCACATAGAAATCTTTGCGGATTAACGCTTTCATGCGCTTTTCGCCTCCTTTACCGTGAACAGTATCACATCTTCCACCGTGGGGCGTTCGAGTGTCAGCGTGGACGGCGCGGCGTCACGGCGTACCAACGCCCGTACCCCGCCGTAGGCGCTGTCCTCGCGCCCGACAACTGCTTCCGGTAACAGACTGTCCGCCTGTTCGGCGGTGCCTCTGAAAATGCCGTACTGGTCAAGCAGTCTGTCTTTCTCCTCGCAGAAAAGTAACTTTCCCCGGTGCAGAAACGCGATACTGTCACAGAGTTTCTCCAAGTCGCTGACGATGTGCGACGAAATCAGAATGGAGTGTTCGTCCTGAAGTGTGAACTCCCGGAATGTCTCAATGATTTCGTCCCGGATAATGGGGTCAAGTCCCGCCGTGGCCTCGTCCAGCACTAACAGTTTCGCGTGGTGGCTCAGCGCGACGGAAATCGCCAGTTTCATCCGCATGCCCCGCGAATATTCCTTGAACGGCTTTTTATCGGGCAATTCAAATCGGCGCAGATAGTCCGTGAACTGTTCCATATCCCAACGGCGGTAGGTGTCGCGCATGACCTTTCCGACCTGTAACGCCGTCATGACTTCGGGAAAATACGCCTCGTCCAACACAATCCCGATATCTTCCTTTGCCTCGCGGAAGTCCGGCGCGTCGGAAGCGTGTCCGAGTACGGATATCTCCCCGGCGTTCGGGCGAATCGCGCCCATTAACAGACGGATTATCGTAGTTTTGCCCGCGCCGTTCTCCCCGACAAGTCCGCAGACTGTCCCCTCCGGGACGCTCAATGTCACATTGTCGAGCGTGAAGTCACGAAACACCTTTGTCAGGTGCGATAACGTGATAGCGTCCATGTAGTCACTCCTCCTCCCACAAAATCCGCAACGTTTCGCGGAAATCCGCGTACGTCATACCGCTTTCCTTCGCCAGCCGGACAGCGGCGCTTAAATGCGTCTCCATGTCGCGGGCGATACCCTCCCGGACGCGTTCGGGATTTTTGTCCGCCACGAAACAGCCCTTCCCCGCCACTGTGTACAGGAATCCGGCGGCTTCCAGTTCGTCATAGGCGCGTTTCGTGGTGACAACCGAGATTTTCAAGTCCTTTGCCAAGGCGCGAATAGACGGCAGTGCCTCGCCGGGTTTGAGTTCCCCGGACAGAATCCCCGCCTTCAACTGACTTGCAATCTGGTCGTAAATCGGACGGTTCGTCGTGTTGCGTATGATGAGTTCCACAGCGTCACCTCCTCTGTATTTTCTGTTCTTACTGTACAGGAACAGTATACACAGTATGTACAGTATTGTCAAGGGGGAATTTTGAATTTGTCGCTTTCCACAAAAACGGGGCGCGGAAATTGGAGACTTTCTGAAAAAAGCCTGTTTACAAGTACAGTTCATCATGATAAACTGACAGTGTACTAAAGGGGCGGAGACCCCTGTTTGTGGAGGATTCAGAATGAAAAAGAAATTTCTTGCCCTGTTGCTGGTGTGCGGACTGGTTCTGACATTGGCGGCCTGCGGCGGCGCTCCCGCCGAGACCGGCGGCAATGACAGCGCGTCCGGCAACGCCGAAACGCAGACGCCCGACGATACCGCCACCCCCGACGACGCCGCGACACCCGATGATACCGCCACCCCCGACGACGCCGCGACACCCGATGATACCGCCGCCCCCGACGATACCGCCATGCTTAGCGGCGCTGACGACGCCAGCGATACCGCCTATGTACAGGATAAGGGGACACTCGTTATCGGAATCACGGACTTTGCCCCCATGGACTACAAGAGCGACGCCGGGGAATGGATTGGCTTTGACGCCGATATGGCGAAGGCGTTCGCCGACTCTCTGGGCGTGAAGCCGGAGTTCATCGAAATCAACTGGGACAACAAGCTCATGGAACTTGAAACGAAAGCCATTGACGTAGTCTGGAACGGCATGACCATCACGGACGAAGTCAAGGAGGGCGCGTCCGTCCCCGACGCCTACTGCCGTAACGGACAGGTAGTGGTTGTCCCGGCGGCAATGGCGGACGCCTACACGACCGTTGAGAGCCTGAAAGACCTCAGTTTCGCCGTCGAGAACGGTTCCGCCGGTGCCGAACAGCTTGACCTTCTGGGCATTCCCTATACCGCGCTCGACACCCAAGCCCGTGCCTTAATGGAAGTCGCCTCCGGCGCTTCCGACGCCTGCGTGATTGACCTGCTCATGGCGGGCGCGATGATTGGCGAAGGCACCAGTTATCCCGACTTGACGCACACGCTCCAGCTCAACAGTGAGGAATACGGCGTGGCGTTCCGCAAGGGTTCCGACCTCGTGGACGTGTTCAACCAGTTCTGGGCGGACGCCTCCGCACAGGGTACGGTCATGGAGACCGCCACCATGTACGGCGTACAGGAATCTGTCATCGTAAAATAACCCGCGTCCGACGCGTACAGAGAGCCTCTAACGGCTCTCTGTTTTTCCACATATCGAAGAAAAGAGGGATTCCCATTGCTCTGGACGGTCACAAGTACCCTGCTGACGGGTTTCGGCACCACGCTGAAACTCTTCTTTCTGACGCTTCTTTTCGCGCTCCCGCTGGGACTGGTTATCAGTTTCGGCTCCATGAGCAAGTTTTCGCCCCTGCGCTACCTGACACAGACTTTCGTATGGATTATCCGGGGTTCCCCGCTGTTACTGCAAATTCTCATTATCTTTTACGGCCCCGGACTGCTGTTTCACCTGCCGCTGCTGCCACGTTTCACGGCGGCGCTGCTGTCGTTCGTGATTAATTACGCGTGCTACTTCTCGGAAATCTACCGGGGCGGCATTCAGGCCGTACCCCGCGGACAGTACGAGGCCGGACAGGTTCTCGGCATGACGCCCGGACAGATTTTCTTCCGTATCACGCTTCTACAGGTCATCAAGCGCATTATACCGCCCATGGGCAACGAACTCATTACATTGGTAAAAGACACCGCGCTTGTACGCGTCATCGGCGTGTATGAAATCATCTGGACGGGAGAATCATTCACGAAAAAAGGCCTCATCTGGCCTCTGTTCTATACGGGTCTGTTCTACCTCATCTTCAACGGCGGACTGACGATTCTTTTCCGCAAGATGGAAGCGAAGCTGGACTATTTCAAGTAAGGGGGCGGGGGATATGTCTGTTTTGGAAGTACGGAACCTCGAAAAGCACTTTGAACACACGCGGGTACTCAACGACATCAGTTTCACGCTCGAACAGGGACAGGCGCTGTCGATTATTGGTTCCTCCGGGAGCGGGAAAACAACGCTTCTGCGCTGTCTGAACTTCTTGGAGCGTCCGGACGGCGGGACGATATCTGTCAACGGGGAAACCCTGTTCGACGCCGCAGACCCCGCCACACAGGATGAACGCAGTATCCGGGCGAAGCGGTTACATTTCGGGCTTGTGTTCCAGAACTTCAACCTGTTCCCGCAGTACACGGCGCTGGAAAATGTCACGCTGGCGCGGGAACTGCTCTCGAAAAAGAGCGGTTCTGAAACCAAGTCCGCCATACAGGACGCCGGACGCGAACTGCTCGCGCAAATGGGACTTGCCGACCGGGCGTCGCACTACCCGCACCAGCTTTCGGGCGGACAGCAACAGCGCGTGGCGATTGCGCGGGCGTTAGCGCTTCATCCCGACATTCTCTGTTTTGACGAACCCACGTCGGCACTCGACCCCGAACTGACCGGGGAAGTTTTGCGCGTGATACGGAATCTGGCGGAACAGAAAACGACGATGATTATTGTCACGCACGAAATGGCGTTTGCCCGTGACGTGGCAGACCGCGTAATTTTCATGGACGGCGGTTTCATTGTCGAACAGGGAGACCCTAAGGAAGTCATTGACAATCCGAAGGAGGAGCGGACACGGCAGTTTCTTGCCAACTATGCCCGGAATTAATCGCGGCGTTCTTGTCGCCGCCATATTACGCGCCGGAATTTTTCCCTGTCCGTATTGCTTTTCGCGGTTCCACGTTGTACCATTAAGGAAAGAAGCGTCCCCGTTATGAAACCGAAAAGGAGGAAATCGCGCATGAAAAAGCAGTTCCCCGCCCTGCTTCTGACGCTGGCTTTGCTTTTGAGCCTGTGCGCCTGCGGCGGAGCGCCCGACAACAAAGGACAGAGTTCCGACGCCAACGCCGTGGAACCAAGTCCCGATACCCAAGCCGCCCCCAAGACCATCAAAGTCGGCCTTGTCTGTATCGGCGACGAGAACGAGGGCTACACCTACAACTTTATTCGCGGCAAAAATGACGCCTCTGTGATGTTAGCCGCCGAGGGTATCCATGTGGAATGGGTCGTGAAGTGGAACGTACCCGAAAGCGGCGTGTGTGAGGACGCCAACCGCGAACTTGTCGCCGAAGGCTGTCAACTGATTTTCAACAACTCTTTCGGCTTTGAGGAGTTCATGTTGAAAGTCGCCGCGGAGTATCCCGACGTGCAGTTTGTGGCGTGTACGAATCAGGCGTCACGGGCGGACGGCCTCCCGAACACACACAACGCGTTTGCCAACATCCATGAGGGACGATATCTGGCGGGCATCGTCGCCGGAATGAAACTCCAAGAAATGATTGACAGCGGCGATATCACGCCCGAACAGGCTGTTATCGGCTACGTGGGCGCGTTCCCGTACGCGGAAGTGATTTCGGGCTACACGGCGTATTTCCTCGGAGCGCGGAGCGTGTGTCCCGATGTGACGATGAAAATACAGTTTGTCGGCTCTTGGTCTGACGCCGTCGCCGAAGAAAAAGCCGCGTCCGCCCTCGTCGACATGGGCTGTATCCTGATTTCCCAGCACTCAGACACCGACGCGCCCGCGATTGTCGCGCAGTCGGCGGGGATTCTCCACACCGGTTACAACAAAGATATGACCTCTGTCGCGCCGGACGCGTCGCTTGTCTCGACGCGCATTGACTGGTATGTGTACTTTGAACACGCAATCCGCGCCGTGTTCAACGGCGACGAACTCGAACAGGACTGGTGTCACGGACTGGACATGTACGCGGTCGAACTGACCCCGCTGAATCGTGACCTGATTGCCGACGGCACCGACGAAAAGTTGGATGAAGTCAAGGCGGCTCTCGCGGACGGCTCGCTACAGGTGTTCGACACGTCCACATTCACAGTCAACGGCGTACCGTTGGAGCATGCGTACGCAATCGACACGGACGGCGATTTCGTGCCGGATACGGAAGAAGCCGTATTCGACGGCGCGTTTCATGAATCCCACTTCCAGTCCGCGCCCTACTTCACACTTGACATAGACGGTATCGACAGAACCGCTACCCGGCGGCGCGGTCGATAAATCCCGCTTCACGCTTGCAAAATGACTGTTTTACTTGGGGCTGACTGGCAAGTGTTATCCAACGGAGAGCCGTCTTTCCGAATTGACCCGTTGCGTTATGCGGGAATCGAAACTTGTCAGCGTGGCGGCGGCGCGGGTATCGCGTGGGGACACGGGCAGAACCTCGCGCCGCATGAACTCTACGAACTGAGCCGCGCCGGGGTATCGGACGCGTGAAAACGGGCATACTGTGGGAGCGTCCCCGCACGGGGACAGATTGGAGGTTCCCATTATGCTGGATAAACTCGCCATGACGCTGGCCATTATCGGCGCGTTAAACTGGGGCAGTATCGGACTGTTTGGTTTCGACGTGGTCGGCTTCCTCTTTGGCGGACAAATGGCGGCGCTCTCCCGCGTGATATTCACGCTGGTCGGTCTCGCGGGACTGTGGTGCATTATGTTCCTGTTCCGCGACAACGAGTCGCCGGAGGCACACCCCCATATGGCGTAAATCCTCTCCGCCCCCGGACGCCGGACGCGTTCGGGGGTCATATAGTATCCGCCGGGCGTTCGTACCACTACATATCGTGTCGGCGGTGCCGGAAACGTCGGAAAAAGTTTTTTTCACGAATTTGCCGCGGAATCTTGCAAAGTCGGCGCGGACATAGTATAATTAAAAACAAGAGGGATGGGATGGGGGTGTCCGTCTTTGACGGATACTTCTGGAAGGTTTGCGCCCTGATACGGTTTTTCACGCGGTAATCGGAACGCTTCCGCACGCTTTTTACTTTTTAAGAGGTGTTGCGCATGAAAAAGAAGATTTTGATTGTTGACGGGGAAAAGAAGATACAGGATTCCCTCCGGGATATGCTTTCGGAACGCTACGACGTGTCCTGTGCCTCTACGGGAGAAGAGGCCGTGGAACTCTACGACCGGGAGCGCCCCGACTTGGTGCTGACGGATTTGAACATTCCGCACATGAGCGGCTTTGACCTACAGCGGATTTTGCGCGAGAAGCGGCGCGAACTGGTGCCAATGATGTTCATGTCCGCCGGAGCCAGTGAGGAGACAGAAATTAGAGGCTTAGAGGGCGGCGCGTTCGACTACATTCGGAAACCTGTCAAGGCCGATACCCTTTTGTGGCGTGTGGGAAACATCATGCGCCACATGGAACGCATTCACACGCTGCAACGTGCCGCCGATACCGACCCCATGACCGGACTTTTCCACAAGGCTTACGCCCGCAGAGTGTTGACAGACCTGTGTCTCCGCGCCGACGGCATGCTCATGATGATTGACTTGGACAACTTCAAGCTGGTCAATGACCTGTACGGACACACCATGGGCGACCGGATTCTGATTCGCTTCGCGGAGATACTCCGGGGCGTGATTCGGAGTACGGATATCGCCGGGCGCATGGGCGGGGACGAATTTCTGATTTTCTGTCAGGACATCCACGAGGAATCGACGGTAGCCGAAAAGACCGCGCTCATTAACCAATTGCTGTCAGCGTCGGCGAAAGAGTACATGGGCGCGGATATGCGGATTCCGCTGGGGGCGTCGGTGGGCGCGGTGCCGGTGCCGGAGGAGGGTACCGACTTCGCCGACCTCTAGCAGAAGGCCGATAAAGCCCTCTACCGCGTCAAGCAGAACGGGAAACACGGCTACGCCGTATTCCACAGCGCGTCGGCGCACACGGACGGGGAACAAACCGCCGATATGGACACGCTCGGACAGTTCCGGCGCATTTTAGAGGAGCGCAACCGTCAGCCCGGCGCGTACAAACTCAGCTTCGACCGCTTCCAGACAGTTTTCCAGTATCTGGTGCGGAACGTGGAAAACTATCATCGTCCGGTGCAACTGGCGCTTTTCACGCTCACGCCCTGTCCGCAGGGACACCGGAAAGGCCGCCTGACACCTGAAATTATCGCGCATTTCAGCGACATACTGGGCGCGTCCCTCCGCCGCAGTGACGTGTACACGCAGTGCGCCGCCGAACAGTTCCTTGTTATCTTCATCGAGTCCAACGGCGAAAACGAGAAAGTCATCCTCGACCGGATTGCCAGTAACTGGGAAAAGAGCGGGTACGGGGATTCGGCTTTGCTCGCGGTGGAAACCCATGTCGTACAGCTTTGAACGCCCGGAAATTTCTGGCAGAGAAAACATCGCCACTTTTTGTCGTTTTAGGGATTGCCATTTCTCAAAAAATGTGTTATAAAAAAGAAGAGTGTGTACTTTTACCGGAATCCCGGACGAACGATAGGAAATCATGGAATTTCAGTAGAAAATTGGAAAGGGGTGGGCTTTGTGTCCTCCATTCTGGCGTCGACCGCCACTAACATGACCAGTAACAGTCTCCGCATGATGGAACGCTCCATGGACTTCCTGTGGGCGAAACAGGCGGCTCATCTGGACAACGTCGCAAACGCCGAAACCCCCGGCTACAAGGTCAAGACTGTGACCTTTGAGGAGCGTTTCCGCGCCAAACTCCGTCAGGCCCGCGCCGAGGCCGTCCGACTGCGTACGAACCCCCGCGCCGAATACCGGAAAACCATCGAGAAAACCGGCTGGACGGTCATTGAGGACGACGAAATTACCCGCATGGACGAAAACGGCGTCAACGTCACCGAACAGAGTTTGGAGGCCATACGCACCGCCTACCAAATGCAGTACACGCTACAGGCGATTTCCAGTGACTTAAGCACGCTTCGCGCCGCTATCACCGGGTAATCGAACCATAGGAAGGAGTTTTTGACATGGCTTTCCTGTCAACGCTCAACATCATCGGTTCCGGCATGACCGCCCAGCAGGTGCGCCTTGACGTGATTTCCGAGAACATCACCAATATGAACACCACCCGCACAGAGGACGGCGGCGCGTATCGCCGGAAAGTGGTCGTCATGCAGGCCGAGACCAATAAAAACGGCTTCCGACGTGCGCTTTCCCGTGCCGCCGTGGAGGGCAAGACCGCTTCGAGCCGACGCGTACGGCAGGCCGGCGGCGTCCGCGTGGTCGAAATCAACGACGATGAAGAAACCGACATGCCCTTTGTCTACGACCCCACCCACCCCGACGCCAACGAGGCCGGTTACGTGCAAATGCCTAATGTCACGCTCGTGAAGGAAATCACCGACGCAATGGCCGCCAGTCAGGCCTACAACGCCGATGTGACCCTGTTTAACACCTTTAAGCAGGTCGTCGCCAGAGGACTGGAAATGGGACAATAAGCAACACCGCATAGAGCGCCAGTGTGCCGTAAGGAAACGGCGGAAAAACGGTTCTGTCAAGCGGTATCAAAACGGAGCGACCGCCGAAAGGAAGCGGCGGACACGCCCCCGTCACGCGCTGTAGGGAAACGGCGCGTATGTCTAAGGAGATACTTTCCGTTTTTCCGATTCACTTTCCGGGAGGTACTATGGAAATTATTAAACCACTATGGAACCAGTCACCACTTAAAACCATTTGGGACAACATGCCCTTGAAACCTCTCTACCCGTCCGGCAACGAAAACGGCGTCAACCCCACCGGGCAGAACCCCACCGCCGGACAGGTTCGTACCGCGCAACAAACACAGTCCGCCGCCGCCACGCCCATTGACACTTGGGCGTCCGACCGACAGGCCAACCCGTGGACGGCGAACCGCGCCGCGCAATCGTTCGGGGAAATCTTTCAGGCCGCTTTGGAACAGTCCGCCGAACCCGTGGCGGACATCATCGAACCCGTGACCGACATTTTCGGCGCGGCGGTCAACGCCGTCAAGGAGACCGACGCCGCCAAAACACAAATGGAATACCTCATGGCAACAGGCCAACTCGACAACCCCGCCCTGTTGACCATTGCTTCCACTAAGGCGCAGTTGTCCGTACAGCTCCTCGTGCAGCTCCGTAACCGGGCCCTCGACGCCTACAACGAACTCATGAGAATCAGTGTCTGACTTTCACCACCACGCGTCCCGCGTGCATGATACAGAGAGGGGGTGACTGTGCGTTTGGTTGAACGAATCAAAAATATATGGCAAAAAATCCGTGCGTTCTGGGTAAGTCTGAGCCGCCGGACAAAGATATTTGCCATGTTCGTGGCGGCTGTGACCGTGGTGGTTATCGGCGTTCTCATTGTGCGTAGTGTGAACCACCGCTACGCCGTCCTGTTTACGGATTTATCCGCCGAGGACCTGACGCAAGTCGTAAATTACCTGTCCGCCAACAATATTACCGATTATAAAATCGAAAACAACAACCGGATTCTTGTCCCGGAAGGGCAGGAGTCGCGGCTGAAAATGAATATCCTCTTGGAAGGGTATCCCACATCCGGCTTTGGGTATCAGATGTACCTTTCCAATATCGGTTCCCTTTCCTCCGACGCCGACCGGCAACTGCTCTGGCAGGCCGATTTACAGGACCGCTTAGCCGCCTGTATTACGTATATCCCCGGCGTCAGAAGCGCGAAAGTGTTCATCACCCCCGGAGAGGACCGCCGCTACATCCTCAGTACGGATGATATTGTCAACGCGACCGCCTCTGTCACCGTGGAAATGAGCGGCAACAAGACCCTGACCGACCAGCAGGCCAACGCAATCCGCGCCCTCATCCGGGGTGCCGTGCAGGGTCTCGCCATTGAGGATGTCGACATTATGGACACCGCCGGGAACACCTACACCGGCGAAACGGATTCCCTCAACGCCTCCGACAGCGCACAGCTCAAACTCGCGCTTGAATCACAGGTCAACGCCTATCTGCGCAACAACGTTTTGCGCGTCCTGAATGACCTGTTCGGGGAGGGCAATTGCAGTGTCAGCGTCAGCAGTACCGTCAACGTAAACCGCACCTACGAGGACGCCATCATCTACGAGGAACCGGCGTGGGCGCAGAACGGCTCATCCGAAGGACGCGGCATTATCGGGCGTCGCCTGTGGGGAGACAGTATCGTCCGCGACGACGGCGCGGGCGCGGGCGGCACCGTCGGCACCACCACCAACGCCGACTTGAATGAGTACGTTATCCGGGAAAGCGACCTCACCGGCAACGAACGCGAAATCAACGCCTCCGGCGAAATTGATTACAACGTCACCCAATACCACCGCCAGACGGAGTACCCAATCGGCGTCGTGGAAGATGTCATGGTCTCCGTGGCTATCAACAGTTCCATTCTGGGCGACACCCCGCCCAACTTGGACACCCTGACACAGGTTGTGGCGCGTGCCGCCGGTATCAACGTCACCACGGAAGCCGACCGTATTGCCATTATGGTACATCCGTTCTATGTCACGCCGCCTGTACCCGAAGAACCCAACGTCATTGAACTTCTGCCCGGTCTCGAACTGCCCGGCTGGGTTGTCTATGCCGCCATTGCCGGTCTGATTCTGTTCGCTATCCTGATTATCATCATTCTTCTTATCCGCAACAGCATTAAGAAGAAGCGTCAGCGCCGCGAGGAGGAACGCAAGGCCGAGGAAGCCAAACTCGAACAGAAATTGCAACGGGGCAGACCTGTTTCTGTCATTGTCCACGACGACGGCACCATCGAGGAAGTACCCGAAGGCACCCCCGGCTCGATTACCGTCACCATGCCGGAGCCTACCGTGGACGAAAACGGCGTGGTCATCATGCCCACGCTTCAGGAGGCCGTACAGCAGGCGCAGGAAAAGGCCATTCAGGAGGCACAGGAGGCCGAAGCTGTCGCCGAGGCCGAGGCCGAGGAAGAGGCCGAGGAGGAAACGGAAGGCGCGAACCTTATGGACATCCACTCCGAAGAGGATATGGAACTCAGAAAGAAAGTCCGCCTGTTCGTGGAGGAGAACCCCGCCATTGCCGCGCAGATGCTCAAGAACTGGATAAGGGAAGGAGGCGACAACGAAAATGCCTCGACTTAACCGTACCAAGAAGGGCGCTCAGGCGAAAGAACCCGAAGCGGCGGAAGTCCAGCAGGAACCGCAGGAACCGCAACCGCAAAAGGGAGATGATATTTACACCCCCTACACCATGGAAGCGCCCGGCCCGGAAGATATTCTCCGGAACATGACCGGCATACAGAAGGCCGCCGCCGTGATTGTCGCAATCGGCGCGGACAAGGCCTCCCTGATTTATCAGCACATGGACCCCGAAGACGTGGAACAGGTCACACTTGAAGTCGCAAAGCTCGGCTTCCTGTCGATGGATGTCAGCGAAGCCGTGCTGACCGAATTCTACCAGATGTGCATGATGAACAAGGCGGTATCCGAAGGCGGTCTGGAATACGCCCGTTCCGTGCTGGAAAAGGCGTTCGGCAACGCTACCGCCGCCACGCTCCTGTCCAAGATTACAAAGTCCCTCAAGAGCCGGGAGTTCGCATTCCTCAACAAGGCCAACTCCAAAGACCTGTTCGCCATTCTACAGAACGAGCGCCCGCAGATTATCGCCTTGGTGTTGTCCTATGTCAGTCCCGACCTCGCCGCCGGCGTCCTCGAACAACTGGAAGGACAACAGCAAATCCGCGTCGTGGAGAATATGGCTCTCATGGACAGCGCTTCCCCGACTTATGTCAAGCTGGTGGAACACGAAATGGCAAGACGTTTCGAGAATATCTTCCAGAGCGACGCCAACATCAAGGTGGGCGGTATCGACTTTGTCGCCAGCGTCATGAACAATCTCGACCGCGCAAGCGAGAAGTCCATCTTCGACGGCCTGTCCGTCACCAACGAGACACTCGCGCAGGAGATTCGACAACGGATGTTCGTTTTCGAGGACATTGTCACCATGGACGACCGCTCGATACAGCGTTTCCTCCGGGATGTCGACAGCAAGGACGTGGTGCTTGCCCTCAAAGCCGCCGCCGAGAATGTGTCCAACAAACTCTTTGCGAATATGTCCACGCGTATGGCCGCCAGTATCCGCGACGACTTGGAGATTACAACCAATGTCCGTATGAAGGACGTGGGCGAGGCGCAACAGCGCATTGTGGACGTTATCCGCAAACTCGAAGACCAAGGAGAGATTATCATCCTCAAAGGAGGCAAAGACGATATCATCGCGTAACGGAAGGAGTGGGGGACTGTGGCAGTCGTCAAGAGAAACCGCGGAACGATACAGGCGGACGCCTATGTACTCCGTCCGGCCGGGGAACTGTTCGTCGGGGAGGACACCCCGAAAACACCCCTTCCCATCAAAGAGTACGCCAATATGGATTTGGACGGGGACGGGTTCCCGTCCGAATCCGGCGACGAACCCGGCACGAAATCAGGGGATGTCCCCGAACCGGAGGAGGACGAGGAGGAAGAACCCAGTCCCGAAACCGACCCCCTTGGATTTGCCCGCATTCAGGCCGACGCCCTGTTAAGGGACGCCCGGCAGGAGGCCGAGGATTATGTGGCGGCCTACAAACAGCAGGCTATCGCCGAATTTGAATCCGAACTTGAAAAGCAGAAGTTCCGCGCCCAGCAGGAGGGTTATAACGCCGGTTACGCCGCCGGCATGACTGCGGCAATGGCGGAGGCCAAAGTAGAGCGGAATAAACTTGCCGCCGAACAAATCCGCGCCGTGACGGACTTCTTGGAAGCGGCGGCGCGGACGCGTGACCGCCTCTTCGACGAGAACCGCGAGGAGATGAAAAACCTTGCCATGGCAATCGCCGAGAAAGTCATACAAGTCAGCCTCAAAAACAGCAGTGACATTTTACTCCGCATGGTCGACGCCGCCACCGATACACATAAACGTTGTGAATGGGCGCATATCTACGTGGCGGACTGTGATGTAAAGGGGAAAGCGTTCACGACGCCCGAACTGACAGCCGCTTTGAGCCATATTTCCGACCGTGTGCGCGTCATTCCCATGGCGGACGACGAGTCAGGGACTTGCATTGTCGAACTCCCGGACGCCATTTTGGACGCGAGTGTGTCGACACAGCTTGCCAACATCCGGGAGGTGTTGGACAGCGTCGGCACCGACGACGATTCCCCGACCGTGTTCTACACGGGCAAAGCCCCGAAAAATTCCGTCTGAACGGCACCGGAAAACGGGAACTCCGCACCGTATTCTATAATGAGGAAGTGAGCGCGTGTTCCAGAACGCCATACGGCAAATCCGGCAGGCGGAGACTATCCGCCACACCGGCAAAATTGAAAACATTGTCGGCATGTCGATTGAGGCGTCCGGGAGCAAGGCCGCCGTCGGGGATATCTGCCGCATTTACAGCGACGAATCGAGCGGACAGATTTCCGCCGAAGTCGTGGGCTTCAAGAATGACCGCCTCTTACTCATGCCCTACGCCGAAATGAGCGGCATTTCCGCCGGGAACTTTGTCCGCAACACCGGACACCAGTTACAGTTGAAAGTGGGGCCGTACCTCAAAGGCCGCATTATCAACGCCCTCGGACAGCCTATCGACGACAAAGGCCCCCTTGAAGAGGGTGTGCCGTACAATATCGGCGGCGGCTATATTAACCCGCTGGCGCGTCCGCCTATACGCGAAAAAATGGAGTTCGGCGTCAAGGCCATTGACGGCCTGCTGACTATCGGAAAAGGTCAGCGTATGGGCATTTTCGCGGGTTCCGGCGTCGGGAAAAGTACCCTGTTAGGCATGATTGCGAAGAATGTCAAGGCCGATATCAACGTCATCGCGCTTGTGGGCGAACGCGGACGCGAAGTGTTGGAGTTCGTGCAAAAGGATTTGGGCGCGGCGGGTATGGCGCGTTCCGTGCTTGTCGTGGCGACTTCCGACCAGCCCGCCATGTTACGCATGAAATGTCCCGCCGTGGCGACGGGTATCGCGGAATTTTTCCGCGACCAAGGCTATGACGTGCTTCTGATGATGGATTCCCTGACCCGTTTCGCAATGGCACAGCGCGAAATCGGGCTTGCAATCGGAGAGCCGCCCGTGGCGCGTGGCTACACGCCGTCGATTTACGCCGAACTCCCGAAACTTCTGGAGCGGAGCGGCAACTTCCAGACCGGTTCCATTACCGGCATTTACACGGTACTTGTCGAGGGCGACGACACCAACGAACCCATTGCCGATACCGTGCGCGGCATTCTGGACGGTCACATTGTGCTGTCCCGCGCCCTTGCCGCCGCGAACCATTACCCCGCTATCAACATTGGCGCGAGTATCTCCCGACTCATGGTCGAACTCGTGTCCACGGAACACAGACAGCTTGCGTCACGTCTCCGGGATATCCTGAGCGTGTACGAGAAGAACGAGGACCTTGTATCTATCGGCGCGTACAAGGCCGGGAGTAATCCCAAACTTGACCAAGCCTTGAAACAGATTGACGCAATCAACGCCTTTCTCATGCAGGGTATCAATGAATCGTTCAGTTACGATGACTGTCTGAAACAAATGTCAGCGATTTTCAAGCAGACCCGCGCCGAGTGACCCGAAAGTGAGGTGTGTCCATTTTGAAACGGTTTCAATTTCAATTGGAACCCGTCCTGAACTTCAAACAGCAGGGCTTGGACGCGTTAATGATAGAGTTATCCGCCATACAGGCCAGCGTGGCGGCACAGGAAAACAAGCGGAGCGCGGCCTACCAGCTCTTAGCCGACTACGACGCCGAGAGTGTCCGCAAGAATGCCGAGGGCATGTCCGTTATAGAGGCGTTGGAGCGGCAGTCGTGCCAACAGGTGTTAGCGCGTCGGGCGCGGAACGAGGACGACGAACTTGCACGCTTGCGGCGCGAGGCCGAAAAGAAACGTGACGAAATTGTAGAGGCGCGTAAAGAGACCCATTCACTGGAACGACTGCGGGAAGTGCGTCAATCGGAGTTCAACGCCGCGCTTGCCAAGGCCGAGGAAAAGGAACTCGACGACTTGACCGCCGCCCGTCGCGCTTCCGCCGCGACCGCCGCCGGATAAAATTTCCCCCACCCGGCGCGTACCGCCGCAAGGCGACAGAGGGGGACAAAATCGTAATTTTCATTAAAGGAGGTGAGGCCGGGAAAAACGCGTACCCACAGCACATATCATATGGAGGTGACAAATACTCGTGGAAATGAGAAACACAGCGACGTTAGACCAGATTCTGACGGCGGCACCGTCCGGGCGCGGCGCTTCACGGAGTAACGCGAAGGCGTCCGACAGTTCCGATTTCGGGAGCATGGTTCGCCAGAAACAGCAGGACACACGCGCCAATGACGCCAAGGACACCCGTACCGACCGCCCCGCGCAGACTTCCACAGCAAAACCCAAGTCCGACACCCCCGCCGCACAACAGGAATCCGACATTCCCGATGAACAGTACGCTATCGCCGCCGCCATGATGATGCAGTCATGGTTACAGATGATTCCCGTCAACGTGACCCCGGAGGAAAACACGCTCGAAGTCGAAATCACCCCGGAGTTTCTCCCCGACATGCACACGGAAGTCGAAGTCGTCGCGCCGCTGGAACAGATTCAGGTCAGGCCGGAAGAAGTTTTCGTGCAAACGGAAACCAGAGAGTTCCGCGACGTGGCGCAGGAAGTCCGCACGGAAATTCAGGACTTTTCCGACAAGCCCGTGACCGGGGAACAAACGGAGGAAGTTGAGGAAACCGTAGTCGTGGAAAACGTGGAGGTCGAGACCCCGGTTTTCGGCTACATGGACGCCGAACCCGTGAAAGTGGCTACCGTACAGGAAAAGCCCGTCGAACTCGAAGCCCCCGACGGCTTGGAGCAGTTGCGCGGACGCATTGAGGAATTTCTGACCGACGCAGAGGGCAACAGTTACGTAGAGTTGACGCTTTCCCCGCCCGAACTCGGCAAAATTACGGTCTCCCTGACGCAGATGAACGACGGCGCGTTACACGTACAGCTCAGCGCCACGACTGTCCGCGCCGCCGAACTGCTTGAACGCAACACAAGCGGCTTGCAACAGCTTTTAGCGTCCACGTCGCGCCCGCAGGTCAAAGTGGAGATGAACGAGACCCAGACAACCCCCTACATTTTCATCAACCCCAATCAGGACAACGGACAGAATCAGCAACGGCAACAGCAGAATCAGCAGAAGCGTGACCGGGAACGCGGAGAACATGAGGACAGCGATTTCATACACCAGTTGCGGCTCGGACTGGTCGGAATCGGCGTCTGACGCCCCCGGAAAGGAGTACACACCATGAGCAGTAACTACTTTACAGACCTCAACGGCATTGTGTCGACGGGACTGGAAACAGCCAGCGCCGTAGCGAAGCACAGCACCAGTAAGAAGGCCGGGAAAGACCTTCAAATGGAGGATTTCCTTCAGTTGATGGTCGCCACGTTCCAGAACCAGACCATTGACAATCAGGCCGATATCAGCGACATGATGAACCAGATGGTACAAATGTCCGTGGTACAGGCGATTACCAATATCAGTCAGTTGATTACCGACACCACCAATTTGACCTATGCCGCCTCCCTCGTCGGCAAAGATGTTGTCATTGCCGAGAAAGTCGGCACGGATACGATACAGATTCAAGGCACAGTCACGGGTACGGGTACACTCGACGGCACCCCGGTCATTTTCGTGGGTGACAAGAGTTACTGGCTGTCGGACGTGTTAGCCGTCGGGGAGTTGCCGTCCAAGGAGGCGCAGGAACAGAACGCGCAAGCCCTCCAGAACGCAGAGGACTGGCTGACCCAGCAGACTTCTTCCAGTTCCATGGACATGGCGGCACGTGCCGCACTCCAGAGTGTCCAAGACGACCTTGCCAAGCTCCAGAGCGCCAAAGACGACACGGTAGACGCCCTTTTGGAAGCTATCAAGCCGTCCGACGACGACGAGAAACGCGCCAACGCCATTGCCGACATTCTCGACCCCGCCAGCAACAAGCGCGACGCCGTGATAAATCTGCTGACCGCCGCCGGAAACAGTACCGATGCCGCCGCGATTCTCAGCGCCCTTGGACACGACGATATCCCGCTGTCCGTCATTGAGGACGCCATGCAGGAAATCGGCCTCATTTGAACGCTTTCGGAGGGGGAACGACGATGATTGACAAATTACACAACGTCGCGCCGGTTGTCCCGTCCGCCAGTACGCAAGCCGCGACCGCCGCCCGTACGCAAACTGCCCCCGCGCAGACACAACCCGCTTTCGGCGCTATGCTCCAACAGCAGATTCAACAGCGTGCGCAGACGGTCAATTTCTCCAAGCACGCCCTCGCCCGCGCCGAGGAACGCGGAATCGAACTCACCCCCGATTTGATGGGCAAACTGGCGGATTCCGTCTCCAAGGCTCACGAAAAAGGCGCGAAAAATATTCTTGCGTTCAGCGATTCGCAGGCGTTCATTATCAACATTCCCTATGGGCGGGTTATCACGACCATGTCCGGCGAGGAAATGCGGCAGAATATTTTCACCAACATTGACGGGGCGGTACTGCTCTGACAGTACAACGGCAGGTCCTTTTCAGGATGTCGTGGGGCGTCGCCCGACTGGCGCGCCCCAACGCCCCGGCATGACATAAGGAGTTGTAACATGACAAGTTCCATGTACGCGGCTGTCGCGGGTCTCAAAACGCATATGAGCGCCCTCGGCGTCATCGGCAACAACGTTGCCAACGTCAACACATTCGCCTACAAGGCCACACGATACACTTTCGACGAAGCCCTGTACACGAACGTCCGTTCCGGTTCCAACGGCACGGAGGAAATCGGCGGCAACAACCCCGCCCAAATCGGTTTCGGCTGTACGCTGGGGACTATCGACCTCGACATGAGTACCAAAATCTTCAACACCACGGGCAGAGGCATGGACTGCATGATTGACGGTGACGGCTTTTTCCTCGTCGGCGACAAAACCAAACTCGGTATCAACACGCAGGCCGAACTCAACGGCATGTCGCTGAGCCGTCTGGGGAATTTCGAGTTCAACAGCGGCTATCTCACCGACGGCGGCGGGAATATTGTCTACGGCTTTCTCAACCTCTCCAACCCTGACCAGAACGCGCAGTTCAGTACGCTCTTGACGCCGATTCGACTTCCGTATTATAATGAGGACACCAAGGAGATTCTCATGCCCGTCGAGAGCGACGACGAGGAAAACCCCGAACTCATGGACAACGAAACCGCGCTGGAAGCTATCGCCGAAGCCAACGCCCCCGGACAGGAAGCCACCCATGTCCCTTACAAGCGCCTCAATGTCGATACGTTGAGCGTCGACCGCGCCGGGGTCATTACCGCCGTCACCGCGGATGACGTTCAGGTCGTTATCGGCGTTATCGCCATAGCGAAGGCCGAAAACCCCAACGGCGTCACCCATGACGATGGGCGCTACTACAAAGCCCTCGGCGGCGCGGGCAATCTCCGCCTGACCACTGTCGGCGGCACCGTCACGTATCCGGAAATCGGCATGGACGGGCAGCCCGTCAACCCCGGCGGCACCGATTCCAACCGCCTGATTATCGAAAGCGCCGGCGACACGGAACTGCTCAACGGCGGCCTTGAATCCTCCGGCACCGACCTCGCCGACGAAATCACACACATGATTGTCATTCAGCGCGGCTATCAGGCCAATACCAGAATTGTCACCGTAACCGACTCCATGCTGGAAGAACTCGTCAACATGAAGCGCTAATTCTCCGGGTGCCGGGGGACGCCCTCCCCCGCGCCCCTCCGGCGCAGAAAGGAACAGCAGACCATGATTGTACTGACCAAAGTCTCCAAGGAAAAATTTCTGCTCAACCATAACCAGATTGAGTGCATTGAAACTATCCCGGAAACCCGCGTCGTCATGATGAACCATGACTATTACCTCGTGCAGGAGACCGTACAGGATATCATCCGCAAAATCGCGGAGTACAACGCCAAGGTGCTCGACATCCACCGGCAAATTGCCGTAGTCGACAAGAAGAAGTAGCCGGAACCCCCTCACGCAAGAATGAACGATAAGAAACGGAGCGGAAATTTTTATGAATATTGCGTATATCGTGGGACTGCTCATGTCTTTCGTGTTTATCCTGCTGGGTATGCTGGGCTTCCCGAAAATCGACTTCAACAAGTTAATGAACTTCGTTGACATGCCAAGCGTCCTCATCGTGGTGGGCTGTACGTTCGCCGTCGTGGCGGCGAGTATGCCGACTTCCGCACTCAAGGCCATTCCCAAGCACTTTGGCATGGTCATGAATACCAAGAAGTTCAACCCCATGGCTATTATCGACCAGTTGACCGAAGTCGCCAACAAGGCGCGTAAAGACGGCCTGCTGTCCCTCGAAGGCATGGCCGCCGAACAGAAAGACCCCTTTTTCAAACAGGCCATTATGCTTTTAGTCGACGGCAACGACGCCGACCGCGTCCGGCTCGTGCTGGAAACCGATATCGAACAAATGGCGGCGCGGCACGAGTCCGGCGCGGCGCTCTACGACAAGGCCTCCGCTATGGCACCCGCGTTCGGCATGGTCGGCACACTCTGCGGCCTCATCAACATGTGCAAAGGCCTGAACATGTCCGACGGCTCCTCCTCTCTCGGTGACGACATGGGTACCGCCATGATTACGACCATGTACGGCTGTATGTTAGCCCACCAAGTATTCGGCCCTCTGGGAACCCACCTGCGGACACGCGGAGAAGAGGAAATCCTGTGCAAGATGATTATCGTCGAGGGCATTACCGGCATTCAGGCGGGCGAAAACCCCAAGTTCCTGCGCGAACGCCTGTTGACATTCGTCTCCCAGAAGGAACGCGAAAAGGCCTCCGCCGGCGGCGAATAATGAGTTCATGACACGCTTTTCCGTCCCGGAACGGCATAACATAGAAGGGAGGACGCAATTCCCGTATGGCAATCAAGAAGAAAAGCGGCGGCGGTGGCGGCGGCGCGAACTGGATGGATACTTATGGCGACATGGTAACGCTGTTGCTGTGCTTCTTTGTCCTGCTTTACTCCATGTCCACTATCAGCGAGGAGAAGTTCAAGGCCATTGTCCAGAGTTTCAACCCGTCGTCGCTGGAACAAAGCACGGTCACATCCGGCAGTGAAGGCCCCCTTGCCGACCCGTCGGAGGGTATCGGCTCCGACTACGGCCTCACCCCGCCCGATGAGACCGAAATCGAACAGGCCGATATTGAAGATTTAATGGACATGCTCGCGCAAATGCTCAAGGAAATGGCCGCCGAAAGCGGTCAGGCCGAAAATATCGAAGTCACCAAGGGCGACGGCTATGTGTTCGTGTCGTTCAACGACGCCGTGTTTTTCATGGGCGACAGCCCGTCGATTACTGTTGAGGGCGAACGGATTCTCAATGTTGTGGCGGACGCGCTCAACAAGGCCGCCCGCGCCGTGGACGAACTCCGTATCATGGGACATACCGCGCAGGCGTCCCCCGACCGCCCCAACAACGTCGACAATGACCGGCGTCTGGCCTCCAACCGCGCCACCAACGTGACGATTTACCTGCAAAAGCGCGTGGAAATCTCACCGGCGCGTATCGTCAGTGTCGGCTACGGTCAGCACAGACCCGTCGACACCAACGCCACCCGCGACGGACGCGCCCATAACCGCCGCGTGGAAATGATTATCACGGGCAAGAACCTTTACAACGAACTGGGCGACGCGCTCCAGCAGTACCGGACACTCCGCACAGGCGAGGCTCCCGCCGAGGTCTCCGAAGAGTTTTACGCGGAGAACGCCGGGGAATCTTGGGAATAAACGCACGCGGCTGACAGGAAATGAGGTGGCTTATGGCCGAAGTATTGTCACAAAGTCAGATTGACGCGCTCCTGCAAGCCGCGTTTAATCCGGAACCCGATAAACCGCAGGAACAAAAAGAAAAATATCAGAAGTACGACTTCCGCAGTCCTCGAAAGTACACCAAGGAGCGCTTGAAAATGCTCAACGGCGTCTTTGACAACTATGTCAAGGTGCTGACGACCCGAATTAACGCCCTTGTCCACGCGACTTGTGAAGTTTCTGTTGACACCGTGGACGAACAGAGGTATTATGAGTTTTCAAACGCACTCTTGGAAGGTTCGGTCGTGTCGCTGGCCTATCTGCGCCTCGACGGTCAGCGCGAGGACACCCCGGTCATTATCTGCGCCACGCCCAATATCATGATTAGCATGTTCGACCGCCTCTGTGGCGGTACCGGCAACGTGGACGACCTCCCTTCCGACTACGCCTACACCAATGTCGACCTGAGCCTGTACGCGAGTTTGATTAGCGAATTTATCTCCCTGATGGGCGGGAGTTGGGAAAATTACCTCCACCTGAATTTCGAGTTCGGGCGCGTGGAAACCAACCCGACGCTTGTGCAGTTAATCGGGCTGGAAGAAACCGTGGTCGTGGTCAGTATCGACATGAAGTTCACCAACGTGTCCGGGCGCTTCGATATCTGTCTTGCCGACGAGGTACTCAGCAAAATCTTTGAGGGTATCGCAAAGCAAAACCGCGCCATGCGCAGACAGTTGGAAGACCATTCCGAGGAGATTTACAGTCACTTGGAAGAGACCGACCTTGTCATCACCGCCGAGCTTGGGCGTACTTGGCTTCGGCTTCGGGATATATATACGCTCAACGTGGGGGATGTCATTGACATGAACATCAAGGCGGATTCCGCCGTGTCGCTCTGGATTGGGGAGCGGCAGTGGTTCTCCGGCCTGATGGGCGTTGATGAAAAACATGTGGCAGTAAAAATCAGAGACGTACATCACATAGAGGGAGGGAGCGAGCAGGAAGATGAGTAATCTGTTTTCACCGATGGAGATTGACGCCATTGGCGAGATTATGAACATCAGCCTTGGCTCATCGGCTACGGCGGTTTCCAACCTGCTGGACCACAGAGTCGATATCACAACGCCGCGGGTTTCCATTGTGAACGCGGAGGACTTTTCGCTGGGTGAACTTGACCCCGCCATAGGCGTGGAAATCAAATATGTCGCGGGTCTGACCGGCAGTAATATCATGCTTTTGAAAATACACGATGTCAAGGTCATTGTGGACATTCTCATGGGCATGGAGACGCCGGAAGAAGAGTTCGAGTTAAACGAACTCACACTCAGCGCGGTCTGTGAAGTCATGAACCAGATGATGGGAGCGTCCTCGACGGCGCTGTCCGATTTCCTTGGGCGCGTGGTCAACATTTCCACGCCGCAGACCTTCGACGGCTCAAACGTGGACGACCTGCGGGGACAGTGGCTTCCGGTAAGTCAAGGGCCGATTGTGGTTGTACAGTTCGCGCTGAGCATTGAGGACTCCGTGCAAAGCGAATTTATCAACGTCATGTCCGTGGAACTGGCAAAGGAAATGATTTCCGGCTTTGGTCTCGGCGATGACGAGGATTCGTCCGCCGCACTGGAGACTACCGCCCAGCCCGAAGGCAACCGGAATCTCAATCAGGCGCAGATTGAGGCCATGATGGCACAGCAAAACGCCCCGGCGGCGTCCGGCGGCGGCGGCATGATGAGTCAAGAGGAAATCGAGCGCATGATGTCCGGCATGGCGGCACCGACGCCGACCCCAACCCCGGCACCGTCCGGCGGCATGATGAGCCAAGAGGAAATCGAGCGCATGATGGCAGGCATGGCGGCACCAACGCCGACCCCAACCCCGGCGGCGTCCGGCGGCGGCGGCATGATGAGCCAAGAGGAAATCGAACGCATGATGGCGGGCATGTCCGCGCCGCAGGCCGCCCCCGCGCAACAGCAACCCGCCGCACAGGCTCCCGCCGGATATCCGCCCTTCTACGGCTGGCCTACCGGCCCCGACGGAAAGCCCATGCCGTACCCGCCGTATTACGCGTGGCCGTCCGCGCCGATGGCAGAGACCCGCAAGCCCGACCAGAAAGTCATTCAGACTACGCCGGTGTCCATGCCCAGATTGCAGGACGGCACCGAACTCACCGAGGAACAGGCGCACAACCTCGACCTGATTATGAGTGTGCCGCTGGAAATCGCCGTGGAAATCGGACGCACACGCAAGAAGGTTCAGGAAATCGTGTCGCTCTCGAAGGGTTCGCTGGTGGTGCTGGACAAACTCGCCGGAGACCAAGTGGACGTGTACGTAAACGGCAAGTGTATCGCACAGGGGGATGTCGTCGTCATTGACGACAATTTCGGCATTCGGATTACGGAAATTCTCCGCCGTCCGGGACTGGAAGACCTTCTGTAAATTTCCCGCCCCGGATTCGTCCGGACGCGGTTGCATATAAGCGCGGAATCTCCGCACACTTTTGTATTGTTTTGGAAAGGAAGATGGACAAATGGCAAAAATCTTAATGGCTGACGACGCGGCCTTTATGAGAAAAGTCATTAAGGACACCCTCAGCAAGAACGGCTTTACCGACCTTCACGAAGCCGTGGACGGCGCGGACGCCGTGGCCAAGTATGACGAAGTACAGCCCGATCTCGTAATCCTCGATATCACCATG
>JAFSRZ010000011.1 GCA_017445875.1 Oscillospiraceae bacterium
AATCATTGATTGAGGCGGAGAGAAACTGTAGAGAATCGGCAAAATCGCGCCGAAAATTGAACCCCGGAATATGCTCTTTTTCATACCGTTTCCCCGTTTCCAGTCCCTTTCAGAAAATCCCTACAACAAAGTGATACCGACGGTTCCTTTCCATCGCTTGACAAATATTTGATACAGGTATATCATATGGTTAGTTCAGATATGATTTATCTGTGAAAGGATTGTGAAACTATGCGATATAAGAAAAAATCCCCGCTGTGCATGCTTTTGGCGGTCGTCCTGACGCTTTCACTGGCGGCCTGCGGCGCGGGAAAGCAGACGCCCGCCCCTTCCGGCGAAAGCGGCGCAAATGACACGGCACTTTCGTCGGAGAGCGGCGCGGCGCGTGTCTACGAAAACAACGGCCTGAAACTCACGATTCCGCCGGAATACGACGAGCTTGTGACTGTCGAAATCGACCCGCCCGGCGCGTTGTTCGGCGTGACGGAAAAGGCGTCCGTCGAGGCGGCGAAAGCCCAAGGCGAGGATTACGAGGGCGTGGGCTGGCTGTTCGATATCGCAAAAGCCGACGCCGACCAACTGCACGAAATGCTCTGCTACGACATGTCCGGCGTGGATGTGTTCGCCAAGGGTGCCGACGGCATGTATTATCTGTACTGCCACCCCACGGACGTGCGTCTTGTGCGCGAGAACTACGACGACCCCGACGGCATAGAGCAATGGACGGCCTTGAATGAATGGGCGTCTACTGTGCCGGACACGTTCATCACCGAAAATCCCGGCCTCACGCCCGAAACGTACGGTAACACCGCGCTTGATATCTACCTTGCCCGTATTGCGTACATGGGCGACGTGAAGTACACGCTCAACGACGTGGACGGCACCGGCTTCGACGCGTCGGAGTACGCCGAAGAACTGACGAACGGCGTCACGTTTGAGTACGCCGAAAACGACGACGCGCCCGACACGGGAGACATTGTCCTGAGTTTCCCCGACGACGACACGCGCTTTGAGTTCTTCTACGCGGAAGGCGCGACATTTTATGTCCGCCAAGTCTGGAGCGACGGCTTCACGCAGCTTTACCGTGCAAGATTCGCGGACGGCGAACTTGCGTCGGAGACCGTCAAAATTATGCAGGATTGGTACGCCGCGCTTGCGGGTGAACCGCTGGACGCGTCCGGCTTCACGGGAGCGGAATTTGTCGGCGAGTGGCAGGACAGCGTAAGTCAGCGCGCCGTGATGAGTATCAAAGCGACGGACGAACAGGGCGTGTATGATGTTCTGATTCACTGGGGCGGCAGTTACAATTCCGCCATGCAGTGGCGCATGAAAGCCGTTGCCGGCGCGCAGGACGAAATTTTGTCCTATGAGAACGGACAGAAAGTGGAAGTCACGTTCCCCGACGACGGCGGCGACGCACAGGAGACAGTCATCTGGGACAACGGCACGGGCTATTTGATGTTCCGCGACGGCTTCCTGACGTGGTACGACGAACAGGAGGACAGCGCCGGGGAATGCCGTTTCGTAAAAACGGAATAAGCGATAATGAAGGAGCGGGATACTATGAAAAAGCTGTTTGTGTGGATATTATCGGCGACACTGTGCGTAAGTCTTGCGGCGTGCGCGTCCGCGCCCGCTGACAATACCGCGCAGAATACCGCCGACACGACACAGGATATCACCGACGCCGCGCAGGATATCACCGACGAAACCGACACGACACAGGATATCACCGGCGAAACCGCCGAACCCCTCACGGAAGCGGAAGCGGCGTATCAAGCCAAAGTCGCCGAACTCGAACCCGCCGAAGGGGAAACGGACGTTCACTGGGTCGTGTTCCCGTGCGGAACCGGAGAGAAAATCCTTGTCATTGCGCCGTCGGTGTACGGCGAGGGCGAGACGATGGAGGGGGATGTTTACCAGTACGCCGACGGGGAAGTGAAGTTCATTGCCTCCGTCAGTTCCACCGGGACCGCCTACCCGCTGGCGTTCACGCCGGAAGGACTGATTTTCGGCGGAAATCACATGTCCGGCAAACTGGTTATCCACGACGGCACCGGGGAATTGTACCAAATCAAAGACGTGAACATTGAGGGCAGAACCCCCGTTTTAGAAGTCTACGACGTGCTCAACGGCGAGGGGACGCTGAAATCGGCTGAGGAACTTTCCACGGAACAGGCCGACGCGATGGACTATTATATCGGCGCTTTCGCCGACGGGACAGCGGAAATTATCGGCTTTGAATAATTGCTTCTCCGGGACGGGTGCGGGACACGGTTTCCGCGCCCGTTTGATAATTGGGGAAAGTGTCAGTATCTGTCATTCCGCCTCTTGTAAACCGCTTCCCCCTGTGATACAATAAGCGCATTGAATCCGCCGTTATTTTCATGAGGAGGAACCGCACATGAGACGCACAAAAATTATCTGTACCCTTGGCCCCGCCACTGACAATCCCGACACGCTCCGCGCTCTCATGCTCGGCGGCATGAACGCGGCCCGCTTCAACTTCTCCCACGGCTCCCACGACGAACACCTTGCCCGGCTCCAGAACTTCGCCGGAATCCGTGACAGTCTCGGACTGCCCATCGCTACCGTACTGGACACCAAAGGCCCCGAAATCCGTATCCGCAGTTTCGAGACAAAAAGTATCGAACTCAAAGCGGGCGACATCTTTACCCTGACTTCCAGAGACATTACCGGCAATCAGGGCGTTGTGTCCGTGACCTACCCCGAACTCCCGCGGGAAGTCCAGCGCGGTCAGCGTATCCTCATCGACGACGGGCTTGTAGAACTCGACGTGGAGGAAATCCGGGACACCGAAATCATCTGCAAGGCCGCCAACGCCGGGACACTCTCCGCGAACAAGTCCATTAACATTCCCGGCGTGCATATCAGTCTCCCCGCGCTGACGGAACAGGATATTTCGGACATCGTGTTCGGCATTCAGAACGATTTCGACTTTATCGCGGCGTCGTTCGTGCGGCAGGCGTCCGACGTGGAGGCGATACGGAAAGTCCTCCGCGACAACGGCGGCGAACGTATGCAGATTATCGCCAAAATTGAGAATCAGGAGGGCGTGGACAATCTCGACACCATTATACAGGCCGCTGACGGTATCATGGTCGCCCGCGGTGACTTGGGCGTAGAGATTCCGGCGTCCCGCGTACCCGTGATTCAGAAGCAGATGATTCGGAAGTGCTTGCAGGCCGGGAAAATCGTTGTCACCGCCACACAAATGTTAGATTCCATGATTCGCAACCCGCGCCCGACACGCGCCGAAGTTTCGGACGTTGCCAACGCCGTCTTTGACGGTACAAGTTGTGTCATGCTGTCCGGGGAGACCGCCGCCGGAAAGTATCCCGTGGAGGCGCTCGACACCATGAACAATATTGTCCGGGAGGCGGAAAACTCTGTCGACTTCTGGAAACAGTTTCAGGAAAGCGGCATGACCCCGGAAGCCAATATCAACGACGCCATTACCCACACCTGTTGTCTGACGGCGAAAGACCTCAACGCCAAGGCGATTCTGACCGCGACAAACTCCGGTCACACGGCGCGGATGATTTGCCGTTTCCGTCCGGCGTGTCCGGTGGCGGCGCTGACCATGTACGAGAAAGTGCGCCGTCAAATGGCGTTGAGCTGGGGCGTGATTCCGTTCCTCACGGGCGAGGTCAATTCGACCGACCGTATTTTCTCCCTGTCGTCGGAAATCGCCCTGAAAGAAGGCCTTGCCGCCGACGGTGATACCGTAGTCATTACGGCGGGTGTGCCGCTGGGGCGGAGTGTCGCCACGAACCTGATTAAAGCCCACGTTATCCACGAGGAAGAGACGTATTTTGCCAAGGCCAATCTGCGATAAGCCGCAAGCCCCGCCCGGTACGCCGGACGGGGCTTTCATTTCAGACATGGAGTGTCACTGTCACAATCAGACATGGAGTACCACTGTCGCAATCAGACATGGAGTACCACTGTCGCAATCAGACATGGAGTACCACTGTCGCAATCAGACATGGAGTACCACTGTCGCAATACGGAAGTAGATAAACAGCGAAATGGCGTCGACAATGGTCGTGATGAACGGCGACGCCATCACAGCCGGGTCAAAGCCGATACGTTTCGCCAACATGGGCAGTGTACAGCCCACGAGTTTCGCACAGAATACCGTGCAGACCATCGTCAGACAAATCACCGCCGCGACAAGCGGCGTCACCGACACATTCCCGAATACAAAATGGTCAATCAACATGAGTTTGGCAAAGTTGCAAACGGCGAGTGTCGCGCCGCAGACAACCGCCACCCGGATTTCCTTCCAGATAACTTTTCCGAGGTCGGAAAACTCAATCTCATTCAGCGAGATTCCGCGTATCACGGATACGCTCGACTGGGAACCGCAGTTTCCGCCCGTGTCCATCAGCATGGGAATATACGCCGTCAGCACCGTGACAGCCGCTAACGCGTCCTCAAATCCGGCGATAATCTGCCCCGTGAACGTCGCCGACACCATCAGCAGTAACAGCCACGGAATACGCGAGCGGAATGTCTCCAAGACGCCGGTTTTGAGATACGGCTTATCCGACGGCAGAATCGCCGCCATTTTCTCAATATCTTCTGTGGTCTCCTCCTGCAATACGTCAATAGCGTCGTCAACGGTGACAATGCCCACGAGGCGTTCTTCTTTGTCGACAACCGGGAGCGCGAGGAAGTCGTAACGGCTCAGCGCCCGCGCCACGGCCTCTTGGTCGTCCATAGTCCGCACATAGATAAAGTTCCGTTCCATGATGTCGCCTATGATATCGTCCTCTTCGGCGAGTAAAATAGTACGGATAGTCAGCATACCCATGAGGCGGCGTCCCTCGTCGATGACATAACAGACGTTGATTGTCTCCTTATCGGGACCCGTGCGGCGGATACGTTTCAGCGCGTCCTCCACGGTCATAGTCTCGATGAGGTCTACAAACTCCGTGGTCATGATACTGCCCGCGGAGTCCTCCGGGTACTTGAGAATGTCGTTAATGCTCTTTCTCATTTCCGGGTCGGAATGCTGTAGAATCCGCTTGACGACGCCCGCCGGCATTTCCTCCACGATATCTACCGTGTCGTCAAGGTACAACTCGTCCAGAACCTCTTTCAGTTCGGTATTGGAAAAGCCCCGGATGAGAAGTTCCTGCTGGTCTGAATCGAGTTCGACAAAGACTTCCGCCGCCAGTTCCTTGGGCAGAAGCCGGAATACAAGCGGAATCCGTTCTTCGGGCAAGTCCGCGCAAATCGACGCGATATCCGCCGCCTCCAGCGGGGAGAGTTTGTCGCGCAGTTCGGCGTAACGCTTCTCCTGTACGAGTTCCTCAATGGCCTTGACAATCTCCGGACGGTTATCCAGTTCAAACATGTTTGACACCTCCGTTTCGACGCGTGCCGCTGTTCCGGGGAATGCCCCGGACTTTCTGTCTGGCAAGCCCATTTTATAAAAAAAATGTCCCTGTGTCAACAAGCCCCCGCCGAAGGTCGGTATCACTTTGTTGTAGGGATTTTCTGAAGAGGCTTGAAAGCGGCAGGACGGCGTGAAAAAGGGCATGCCGTGAAATGAAATTTTCCGGCGTTTTCCGTCCGTTTTCTAACCAAATTTTTCGGGATAGGCAGAGATT
>JAFSRZ010000012.1 GCA_017445875.1 Oscillospiraceae bacterium
AATTTACGCCTGTGGACTGTGCATGAACTTGTGAGTAGCGTCTGCTTTGTCAGCGCCAAAACACACAGGATGAAGCAGGAATTTTCTCAATATGGGTATATTTATCCATATTTCGAGTAGCAGGATTGAAGTATGTACCAGTCTAAGAAGCCCTATCTCTACGGCACCGGTCGCCGTAAATCCTCCGTGGCGCGGGTACACCTGTTTCCGGGCGGTTCCGGCGCGATTACCGTCAACGGACGCGACATTGACGAGTATTTCGGCCTAGACACGCTCAAAATGGTCGTCCGCCAGCCGCTGGAACTCACCGGTAACACCGGACGCGTCGACATTGTCGCCACTGTCACCGGCGGCGGCGTCTCCGGACAGGCCGGCGCACTCCGCCACGGTATTTCCCGCGCCTTACTGCTCGCCAGTGAGGACAATCGCCCCATTCTCAAACGCGCCGGTCTCCTGACCCGTGACCCCAGAATGAAAGAGCGCAAGAAATACGGCCTCAAAGCCGCCCGCCGCGCTCCGCAGTTCTCCAAACGCTGATTTTCCATATTACGCCGTAAAAATCCCTGATTTCGCCTCTTTCCGGCGATTTCGGGGATTTTTGAATCTTCAAATCTGTGTAATTTTGTCCAAATGAAACGCAATCTATTGAGGTTCATTTGAGGTTCATTTTACCTGAAATCCGCTTTTCGGGTTCAGGTATCGAAAGATGAATTTATCAGAGATATTGTTCCGCCCCGCCCTTTTGCTACGAGGGGCGGTCAAAGTCCTTGCCGGACTGCCTGTAGATGTACGCGAATATTGCCCGCGTGGGGAATAGCCAGCGTATTCAGATTTTAATTATTTTTGGATTCTATGTTTTCAACAACAAAGGCGCAACAGGCGTGGCGGTTCTGAAAAAGTCCGCAATCACCGGACACCGCCACGCGTAAAAAACGCCTTGCCTGTTGACGGAAATTGTATTATAATAGCGCTGGACGCAATCGCGCCCGGAAAGGGGAACTGTAACTATGATAAAGCGTTCCGCTGGTATTCTGCTTCCTATCTTCTCCCTGCCCTCGCCCTACGGCATTGGTTCCATGGGCAAGGAAGCCCGCGCCTTCGCCGACTTCCTCAAAGAAGCCGGTCAGAAGTGGTGGCAGATACTGCCTGTCGGCCCGTCCGGCGGCGGCAAATCGCCCTATACCACGCTGTCCACGTTCGCCGGAAACCCGTACTTCATCGACTTGGAAGCCCTCGCCGATGACGGCCTCCTGACGCCCGCCGAATTAGACGCCGCAAAAGTTCCCGTCGGCGATATCGACTACGCCGCACTCTACGAGACCCGCCCGGCACTGCTTCGGAAAGCGTTCTCCCGTATCACGCCGGAGACCGCACGCGCCGCACGGGAGTTCCGCGACAAATTCCCGTGGGTGCGTGACTACACACTCTATCAGGCCTTGAAAGAGCGTTTCGACGGGAAAGCGTGGTTCGACTGGCCCGAAAAAGCACTCCGTCAGCACGAACATCACGCGCTCGAACGCTGGCACCGCGAACTTGAACCCGAAATCGCCTATCACACATGGGAACAATACTGCTTCTTCCAGCAGTGGGACGCGTTCAAGAAGTACGTCAACGAACTGGGCATTCACATCATCGGGGATTTGCCGATTTACGTTTCCCTCGACTCGTCCGACGTTTGGGCGGAGCGGGCGCAGTTCCAGTTAGACCCCGAAGGACACCCGACGAAAGTCGCGGGTGTGCCGCCCGACTACTTCTCCACGGAAGGACAACTTTGGGGCAATCCGCTCTACAATTGGGATGTCATGAAACAGGACGGTTTCGGCTGGTGGATTCGCCGCATTGAGGGCGCGTCGCGCCTGTTCGACGCCATTCGGATTGACCATTTCCGCGGCATAGAGAGTTACTGGGCAGTCCCCGCCGATTCCAAGACCGCTAAAAACGGACAGTGGGTCAAGGGTCCCGGCATGGACTTGTTGCGCGTACTGACAAGCTGGTTCCATAACGTGACCTACATCGCCGAGGATTTGGGCATTCTCACCGACGCCGTACACGAACTCCGCGACGCGTCCGGCCTCCCCGGCATGAAGGTTTTAGAGTTCGCGTTCTCCGACGCCTCCAACGCCTATCTGCCCCACAACTACACCAACCCCAATTGCATTTGCTACACCGGCACCCACGACAATGACACCCTCATGGGCTGGTGTGCCTCCGTCAAGAAGGAGGAGAAGGCGTACGCCGAGAAGTATTTAGGCGTCAAGGGCAAGGAGGCCATGCGGCAGGCGGTACTCCGCGCCGGACAGGGCAGCGTGGCTGTACTGTTCGTGGCGCAAATGCAGGATTATTTAGCGTTAGGCACCGAGGCGCGGACGAACGTCCCCGGCAAGGCCGAAGGCAACTGGCACTGGCGCATGTTGCCCGGTGCCGCCACACAGAAAGTCGCCGACGAAATCCGTACGCTTACGGAAACATACGGGCGTTGCGCCCCGCGTCCGGTCGTGAAGCCCGAAAAGAAGTCCAAGGCCAAAGCCGAAAAATAATATGGCGGCGCGTCCTCTCGCGGGACGCGCCATATCATCGTCACAAGGAGCCACACACTATGAACCGTGTTTTGTTGCACTGCTGTTGCGCGCCGTGTTCGCTGAGCTGTATTGACCCGTTACGCGCCGAAGATATTGAGCCGGTCGCGTTCTGGTACAACCCCAACATTCACCCGTGGAAGGAGTACGAAGCCCGCCGGAATTGTCTGCTGGAATACGCGCCGACTGTCGGCATGGAACTTATCATCAAAGACGAATACGGACTGCGCGAGTTTGTCCGCGCCGTCGCCGACGACATCGAACACCGTTGCAAATACTGTTACGAACACCGTATGCAGGAGACAGCGCGTTTCGCCGCCGAACACGGCTTTCCGGCGTTCACGTCGACACTGCTTGCCAGTACGTATCAGAATCACGACGGCATTGCCGACGCCGGGCGGCGTTACGCGCAACAGTACGGCGTGGAATTTCTGTACCGTGACTTCCGGGAGAACTTCCGGCGGGGCAATCAGCGGGCGCGGGAACTGGGTTTCTATATGCAAAAATATTGCGGCTGTGTGTTCTCCGAGGAGGACAGATACCGGAAAGCAATCCAGCGCGACCGCGCAAAGTACGACGCGCTTCTGTCCGCGACATGAAAAGTTAGACGCCGTTTCCGGTTTCGCGCCGGAAGCGGCGTTTTCGATATCCCGACAAGGACACGTTTTGCAATGTTATTTCTTGTTATCCCACAAGGACACGTTTCCGCAACGTTATTTCTTGTTATCCCACAAGGACACGTTTCCGCAACGTTATTTCTTGTTATCCCACAAGGACACGTTTCCGCAACGTCATTTCTTGTTATCCCACAAGGGAACGTTCCAGTATTCGTGTCACGGTTCCGGCGCACTCGAACGCGTCCGCGCTCAACGCCCGGAACAGTTCGCCAAGACACGGGTCGGGCGTACCGTCGGCGGCGCGTTCGTAGTTCATCGCCGTACACGCCGCGCCGTGATAGCGTTCCCGCAGTGCCGGACACCATTTCCCCACATAGATTCTTTCCGCGCAAATCGCCGGAATGTACGTTTCCCCGGTAATCAGATAGTACGCCGCTATTAGACGCCGTGCGCGTCCGGCGGCACGTCCCGCGAGTGTCAGTAACGTTTGCCGCGCCCACAACGGGGATTGTCGGGCGAGTGCCTGTAACTGTCGCTTTTCGGCCTGTTCGTCCTCCACAAAGCCCGTAATAACCGCGGTATCGTTTTCGGCCTCGGTACCCATACAGCACGGGTCAGGCTCCGCGCCCGGCAGACTTCCGGCGTTGGCCTCTACCGGTAGCGTATCCGACACATTTTCCGGTGTGCGTACTGTGTCCGACGCCAATACCATGCCGTCCGCTTTCACGCCGTCGCGCAGAGCCTTTCCCACGGCGTCCGCGCCCGGCCACGGGTTCAACGTCGGCGCGACACGCCGCCATACCTCTTTTTCCATTGCGTCCCCTCCCCTTTCCGTACAGTCTATTCCGAAGAGCGCGGACGCGTGTCACGGTATGCCGCCCACCGTTGCCGGGCATAGGCGTTAAGTTAAGCGGGAATGTTGTCCGAAATCGCCCCCACCCGGCGCGATGCGCCACCCTCCCCGCACGCGGGGAGGGCTTCACGGGACTGCCGACAAAGAAAGCGCAACAATTTCACCGGAAATGTCGGACTTTCCGCCTCCCCCGCACAGCGGGGGAGGTGTCGCGCAGCGACGGAGGGGGGAAAACGAATTTTGCTTACGTCAACGGTAGTCCATATTGATTTCGGACAATTGCAGGATTTCCGCGCCGGTGGTGGACGTGATTTCCAGCCGGTAATACTGAAACGCGGGGGCGTCCCCGCTGAACGCCGTGGTATGTGTCAGATAATTTTTGTCGTCGTGTTCCTCGAATCCGGCGGGGTCCATCTCGCCCAGAACTGTCCAGACGCCGTCCTGACGGTGTTCGTAGTCGGTGCCGAGCAGACGCCACGCGCCGGGATTGCGTCCGGGATACGCGTTGTGGTTGTCGCCGGAGGTCAGCGACAGATGTGCCACACTGCCCGGACAGGACATTTTCCACTCGACATAGGCGACATTGTTGAGAATCAGACACCATTTTGTGTCGGGGTTGCCGTCGAAGAGCATATTGTAATTGCGGGCGTCGTCGAAGCCGGGCGTACCGGCTATCGGGACAGCCGAAAAACAAATGGGAACATTTTTCATACAGTCATCGTTGCTTTTCGCGTTGAAAAAGTCGAAACTGTTCCGCTGGAAGCGTTCCAGCGCGGCGCACTCCGCGAACATCCAGCGCACATCCGCGACACGCGACATGTCAAAGCCGCTGATATCCAGCGCCTTCAGGGCGCTGCAGTTCCGAAACATGGAGCGCATGTCCGTGACCTGTGACGTGTCGAAGCCGCTGACATCCAGCGTCTCCAGCGCGCTACAGCGGCGAAACATAGACTGCATGTCCGTGACTTGCGACGTGTCAAAGCCGCTGACATCCAGCGCCGTCAGACTGACGCAGGAATCAAACATACTCCGCATGTCGGTGGCGCGGGAGGTGTCGAACGGCGCTTCAAAGCGGATACTCCGGGCTTGGGAGTAGCCGCAGAACAGTTCCGCGCAGTCGTGCGGCGCGACAATGCCGCCCTCCGCCGCAAGATACAGGTCAAACGGCGGACGTACTTTGAGCGTCCACGCCAGCACGGAACGGTCTCCGGCCTCGGAGACATCCCACGCGCTTTCGGGGGCTTTGGCGGGGTCGGGGAGAATCGTAATTGACGCGATTTCGCCCCGCCTGATATTCGAGCCGAATACCGGACTGTTTTCGGCCTCCTCGCTGACAACGGAAATATTGTCCGGCCTGAGCATGTGTTCGGGCGGCGGAAGCGGTTCCGCGTTGACAGGTTCGGGGGCGATATCCGGCGACGGTTCCACGTCCGCGGCGTCCCGCGCCGGGTCGGCGCAACAGGCCAGTATCACCAACAGCGCCGCCAGCAGTAACAGCGGCAACGCCCTGATATATTTCTTGAACATCTTAGCATGGTACTCCTTATGTAAACGAGTATGACACAAGGCAATCATAGCACCCGGAGCGGCAAAAGTCAATAGAGCGGATATAGAGCGGATATTAAGGTTATGTAAAGGATTTCGTGGTAAAATCACCCATTGACACATACTTCCAGTCCCGGACAAGAAAAAGGCTTGCCTAAACAGGCGCGGTCTGTTATAATGGGAGCAGAAAAATAACCCGCCCTTAGTCGAAATCAGGAGGAAATTAGCATGAAATCGAAAGTATACTTCACAAAAGACATCACGCCGGAAAAAGTCGTGGAACTCTACCGCGCTTTGGGCGTCGAACTGCCCGGAAAAGTCGCCGTCAAAATCCATTCCGGTGAAAAGGGCAATCAAAACTTTCTCCGCCCGGAGTTCTGGAAACCCATGGTCGAGAGCGTCGACGGAACCATTGTCGAGTGCAATACCGCCTACGGCAAGGCGTTCGGCGGCGTCCGCGACTACACCGACGAACACCGGAAACTCATCGAGTACCACGGCTGGAACCGGTTATTTCACGTTGACCTGATGGACGCCGAAGGCCCCGACCTTGTCTGGCCTGTCCAAAACGGCAAAGTCCTGAAAAGCAACACCGTCGGCAGGAACATTGTCAACTATGATTCCATGCTCGTGCTGGCGCACTTCAAGGGACACCCCATGGGCGGCTACGGCGGAGCCCTGAAACAGTTGTCGATTGGCTGTGCCTCCCGCGCCGGAAAGGCGCTCATCCACTCCGGCGGGCGTTCCGACGACAACATCAAGGCGTGGGACGTTCACGCCGAACAGGACGCCTTCTGTGAGGCCATGGCCGACGCCGCCTCGACTGTCGTCGAACACTTCAAGGGCAAAATCGCCTTTGTCAACGTCATGAAAAATCTGTCCGTGGACTGTGACTGCTGTGTCGTGGCGGAGGACCCGTGCATGAAAGATATTGGCATGCTGGCCTCACTCGACCCGGTGGCGATTGACCAAGCCTGTATTGACCTGATTTACGCCGCCAAGGATGACCCCGGACAGGCGCATTTCCTCGAACGCGTGGAATCCCGGCACGGCGTCCACACCATCGAAGCCGCCGCCGCACTTGGATTTGGTTCCCGTGCCTATGAACTTGTCACACTGTAACTGTCCGCCGCGCCCCGCACCCTAAGGAGAATCGGAACCCATGAAGCAACGTTCCACCCCGGAAAATTCCCCCAGAGAATGCCTGAAAGACTGGCGGGGATTCTTTAACGAACAAATCTTGAAAAAGGCCGCGCAATTCCTGACCATGCACCAGTATGAGGACTTTGGCTGTACGGAGCGCGAAGCACACGCCATTATCGGACAGGGAAGCAGTATGGGGCGGGCGGTGATTCGCAACGCCCCGGCGTCCTGTTCCGATGACTGGAACCCGAAATATTTCGCGTGCAGTTGTCTGGCGGGTCGCCACGGGGGCGAACGCGTGACCCTGTGCGTACACGAGGCCGCGCTTCTGATGCTCTGGGAACGCAGGCGCGGGCCGTGGCGCTTCCGCGAGACTTCCGAAGAGACCCTTATCCGGCGGCAAAAAGAGGAACAGGCCGAACAGCTCAAACAGGAACGTATCCGCAGGAAGCGGCAGTATATGCAGGAGAGTACCATTCGGGTGGATATCGCGCCGTTTTTCCCGCGCACGGAATCGCCGACATATTTTCACGTCCGCCGCGCCGTGGAGGGGCGGAGTGCCAGTCTGTACGCGCTCAACCGCGCCAAGGCGTTACTCCGGGAGGGTACCATTACCATGTCCGCCCCGGAAATCGGCTACACCCGCGCCGGACAACAGGCCTTATCCGTCAGCGGGAACGTGTCGGACGCGCTGGAAAATCAGTCTGTCAGCGTGGAACTCTCCGCCGACGAACTGCTGTCGCATAGCTGTGACTGCCGCCGCTTCGCGCCGGACAACTCCCTGTGTGAACACGAATTAGCGTTGCTTTCGCGTGTGGGGGAGTATATCGAGCGCGAGAACCCCGGCGACGCCACGGACAGTACCGCCGAACGCTTCTTTCAGGAGATGGACGCCGCCCAAGCCCCGGAGGCGTCCGAAACCGGCGCGTCCGAAACGGCAAAGTCACCCGTTCTGACGCTTCTGCCCCGTATCGTGCTGGAGGAGTGGCGGGAAGCAGAGCTTTCCTTCAAAATCGGCCTCAACGGACGCTTCATCATCCTGAAAAATCTCCGGGAACTCGTGGAGGCCGTGGAACGGAAACGGAGACTCTTTCTGAGTAAGACTGTCCGCGTGGACTTCTCGACCATGACTTTCAAAGACGAAAGTTCCCCGTGGCTGGACTTCATCCGGCGGAGAATCAGTGAGGCCGACTTGCTCAAAGCCCAAATGCGCTCTTATTACTACTGGAACGAACCCGCCGAAACGCGTACGCTTGCGCGGGAAACACTCAAGGGCGTCGCGCTCGACCGCTTCTACGAGGCCGCCGACGGCGCTGTGTGCGAACTCGTGGACAGAGTCCGCAAACACTCCGGCACCATCCGCGTCGGTCACGCGGACTTGAAACTCCGCCTTGTCTCGCGGCGTATCGCCGACGCAAACGGAAACTTCCTCGGCATTGAGGTCACGGGCGACATGCCCCTGACACTGCAAGGCAGTTCGGACTTGTACGTACTCAATGAGTACGGCCTTAGCCGGTTGAACGCGGAAGAACAACAGGCGCTTCACCCGTTCCGCTCCGCCGCCAGCGGCACATCCGGGAAAATCCGCTTTCTGGTGGGCAGAAACCGCCTCGCGGAGTTCTACTACCGTATCGCGCCGCGTCTGCTGGAATCGCCCTATGTGGAGTTCGTCGACCACTGCGCCAAAGAGGCCGAAAGCGTCCTGCCGCCGGAACCGTCGTTCCTGTTCCGCATTGACTTGGAGGACGACTGTTTCTTAGAAGAATTTGTCTCCTACGGCGACGCCGAACCCTGTCAACTGCCCCGCCGCACGTCCGGCACCGGAATCTATTCCGACAGCGTACAGGAAGCGCGTGTCGAAAAGGTCATACGCCGCTATTTCCCGCGCTTCGACCCGGAAACGTCCACCTATCGCGGCGACGCCGCCGAGGACGACTTGTACCGGATTCTGACAGAGGGCGTCCCGGAACTCTCCCGCTACGGCGAGGTACAGGGCAGTAACACCTTCCGAAATTGTGTGATACGCTCCGTGCCGCAGATTCATGTGGGCGTGTCCGTGGAGAGCGGGCTTCTGGACATCTCCATTTTGTCGAAAGACATTTCCACGCGGGAACTGCTTGACGTTCTGGAAAGCTACCGCCGGAAAAAGACGTTTCACCGTCTCAAAAACGGCGACTTTGTCACGCTCTCCGGTGACGACCAGCTTGCTTCCCTCGACGCCCTCACGCATGATTTGAACCTGTCCACGGAGGAGGTCATCAAGGGGCATATCGAATTACCCCTTTTCCGCGCCCTCTACCTTGATACCATGCTCGACAAGCACCACGAATTAGCCGCCAACCGTGACAGGACTTATCGCGGCCTGATTCGCGGCTTTCGGACAATCCGCGACGCCGACTATGAAGTACCCGCCGCACAGGCCGACATTCTCCGCCCGTATCAAGTCTACGGCTACAAGTGGCTCCGCACACTCGCCGCCGCCGGTTTCGGCGGGATTCTCGCCGATGAAATGGGGCTTGGGAAAACGTTACAGGCCATTACGTTTCTGCAAGCGCTCAAAGAGTCCGGCGACACCGGCTCCGCGCTGATTGTCTGTCCGGCCTCGCTGGTCTACAACTGGCAGGAGGAGTTTCACCACTTCGCGCCGTCGCTGTCGGTACTCCCCGTGGCGGGCAACGCCGCCGCCCGGAAAGTGTGTCTGCAAGGCGCTCTGGACGCTTCCGCCGCCGTCGACGCCTATATTACCAGTTACGACCTGCTCCGGCAGGATATCACGATTTACGCCCAACTCCATTTCTCGGTCATGATTCTGGACGAGGCGCAGTATATCAAAAACCAGAAAGCCGGTATGACCAAAGCCGTCAAAATTGTCCCCGCCCGGACTCGTCTGGCGCTCACCGGTACCCCCATCGAGAACCGCCTTGCCGAACTCTGGAGTATCTTCGACTTCCTTATGCCCGGCTTCCTCTACGACTACCCGACATTCCTTCGGCGCTTCGAGACGCCCATCACCAAGAATCACGAGGCCGAACCCGCCGAACGCCTCAAACAGGTCACGGCACCCTTTATTCTGCGCCGCCTCAAAGCCGACGTTCTCAAAGACCTCCCGCCCAAACTGGAAGAAATCCGCTATACCCGCTTCGAGGACGAACAGCGGAAACTTTATGACGGGCAGGTAGTCCGCATGAAACGCATGATTGCCACTTCCGAACCGTCAGGACAAGACCGTATCCGAATTTTTGCCGAACTCATGCGCATTCGTCAAATCTGCTGTGACCCGTCTTTGATTTTCGAGGACTACCACGGCGGAAGCGCCAAACGCGCCGCGTGTCTGGAACTCGTCGAAAGCGCCATGGGCGGCGGACACAAAATGCTGATTTTCTCCCAGTTCGCCTCCATGCTGGCCCTGCTGGAAGAGGACTTGCACAAGGCCAAAATCCCCTGTTACAAGATTATCGGCGCGACGCCTAAAGAAGAACGTCTCCGGCTCGTGCGGGCGTTCAACGAGGACGAAACCCCCGTGTTTCTGATTTCCCTGAAAGCCGGCGGCACCGGACTGAATCTCACCGGCGCGGATGTGGTCATACACTACGACCAGTGGTGGAACTTAGCCGCCCAGAATCAGGCCACCGACCGCGCCCATAGAATCGGACAGAAAAATCAGGTGACAGTCTACCGGATGATTGTCAAGGGGAGTATTGAGGAGAAAATATTATCCATGCAGGAAGCGAAAAAAGACCTTGCCGACGCGATACTGTCCGGGGAACGGGAATCGCTGTTCAGTCTCTCGAACGAGGAATTAATGGATTTGCTCAACTGAAACGCAAAAAGCCACGCCGCAGAATAAATATCTGTGCGTGGCCTTTCTGTATGATGATTGCTTTCCCGTTTCGGCGGATTTTTATTGTTATTGCGCCGTACTCTTTCCCATTCCGGCAGATTTTTTGCCGTCTGCAAGAGCGTGTCAACGGGCGGACGGCACATTTTCGGCGGACAGGCGGAGACGGTAGAATACTTGTAACCATTCCGGCTGTCGGGCGACGCTTCCGGCGAGGCGGGAGAGCGTACGTTTCCCGGTGCGCCTGTCCAGCACGGCGAACATGCGGACAAGGGCGTTATCCGAGGAAAGCGCCGCCTGAATCGGCACGTTGAGATATTCCCGGAGCGCGTCCGTGATATGGTAAATCTCCATCGTGTTCCGCTCGACACACGCGGCGTCGGCGAGACGGAAAATTTCGTCATAGCGCGGCCTGTCCAGTTCGTAGAGTTCCCACCATGTGCGGGTCTCTCCGAGTTCGGCCTTGACTTGGCTGGACGCGCAAGCCGTGTAACGTTCGTTATAGGGGTTTGCGAACAGGACTTCTTTCCCGTCGACGCGCACGGCGAAACGCCCGTAATTATCGGGCGCACCGTGGTAGTGCGTGAGGAAATACTGTACCCGTCCGCGGAGTTTTTCACAGAGCAGGTCACATTCCAGACGCTTCCGAATGCCGCTCCAACTGTTGGACATGATATAACCTCGATTTCGTCAGGATTGCGACACGGGGGCGTCCTCCCGCGAGAACTTCCGCACGCGCCGGAACGCAAGAACCGTGACAACGATTTCAAACACGAAGAACACGCAGATAAAGAACTCGTCCTCCGTGGACAGACAGAAGTCGTAAAAGCCGTGAATCAGGACGGGAACCCACAGGGCGTGGCGGAGATTGGCGCGACATTTCCCGCGCTTCCCGGCACACTCAAAGCGTTTGGCGAGACCGTAGAACGAACCCATAAACACGCCGTCGATAGCGTGTCCGGGTACGGACAGCACCGCCCGCAGAATCGCCGTGGACAAATCGCCGTCCAGCAGGTACAAAATATTCTCAATCGTGGCAAAGCCTAACGACACAATCACCGCGTACACAATGCCGTCAAAGATGTAATTGAACTCCGGGGAACGCCACGTCTTATGTTTGAGGACGAAATACTTTCCGCCCTCCTCGACAAGCGCTGTCATGATGAAATTGTCCACGATAAGCCACGTCATGGTATCGCGCTCTATGAGTTCCTCGGCGACGGCCTCCAGAACGGCACCCAGCACAACGGCGCTGATGACTGTCAGTGCGCCCCCGATGAAAAGCGTACAGAGCAGGGAAAACGGCTCCTTCTCGATAGTGTCCTTGCGGTACGTGTAGACAATCAGCACGACAGACGGCAGGACGGCTAAAAGCGGTAACAACATAACAAATTCCCTTTCCGGCGGTCAGATTTCCAGCGGGACACTCTCACAGGCAATCCGTAACTGGTCTCCGGTGCCGTCCTTGTCCCAGTTGGTTTGAATGCGGTTGAGTACAATATTAATGTCGTCGGGCTGGATTTCCAGAAGCAGAACCAGATACTGATTCGGACTGTTTTGGGTGTAAACGTCGCTCCGGCGCAGACTCCGGCCTAAAATTTCCCCGAACAGTTCCACGGCTTGCGCGTCGCCGCTGAGCGTGTAGAGGACGAGTTCCATTCTCCGGTGGTAGTTCTCAATCGTGCGGACAAGAAAGCGGTAGACCGTGCGGAAATTCTCAAAGCCTAACGCGTACGCGCCGCGCTGGCGGTTCCGCTCGCCTAAAATCATGCGGATACTGTCCATGGTGTTGGACACGCTCCCGGTTTTGTGTTCGGACAGGGCATGCTCCCGGAATACGGCGTAGCCGTGTTTCCCGTTCTGCTTGACCTGATAGAGCGCCTTGTCGGCCTTTTCGGACAAGGTGGGGTAATCGGTACCCTCGTCGGGGGCAATCACCGCGCCAACCGACGCCCCCAGCGGAATATTCATATCCGCGCCCATGAGTTCTTTCGCGGCTTCCAGTAACATTTCATTGATTTGCTTGGACTTCTGTGCAATCAATTCCTCGTCGCGCACGTCGCGGCAGAACACAATAAACTCGTCACCGCCGATTCTCCCGGCCACGTCGGATGTACGGATGATACAGCGCAGGATTTCGCCGAAGCGAATCAGCACCTTGTCGCCCATGGCGTGACCATAGAGGTCGTTGACCAGTTTGAAACTGTCGAGGTCTACCATCATCAGGACGCCGCTTTCCTTCTGGCAGACTTCCATCAAGGTTTTCTGGGCGAAGGCCTTGTTAAGCAGTCCTGTCATGGGGTCCGTTTCAAGGACAGTCCGCAGGCCGCGGATTTGTTCGGCGTTCTCAATCTGCCTCATGGCGTTGTCGATACGCCGGAGCAGGACTTCCGGCTTGAAGGGCTTGCGGATATAGTCAATAGCTCCGGCTTCCAGACCGCGGCTTTCGCTCTCCTCGCGCTCGTCGGACGTGATGAACACAAACGGCACCACCCGCTCATACTTGTCCTGAAGGGTTCTTTGGAGTTCCAAACCCGTCATATCCGGCATGTAAAGGTCAGAAATAATTAGGTCGGGCTGTTCCTCCTCGTACATGCGGACGGCTTCCTGACCGGAAGAAGCGCAGAGTACCCGGTATCTGATAGAGAGTATGCCGCTTGTTACCTTCTGCATAAATGTCGCGTCGTCTACAATCAATATTTTTTTCATGGCGCCACCTCCAGAGAGCGGCTGACGCTCCCTTTCTTCTACATGGATACTATACCATTCCGGGGCGCGTTTCGCAAGTCCGTTTTTCACAAAAATTACGGCCTCGATAAAAGAAGCTCCCCTTGACGGGGAGCTTCCGGACATCAGTAGAAGCGTTTCTTGTTCTTGCGAGCGGCTTCCGACTTCTTACGGCGCTTGACGCTGGGGCTTTCGTAGTGTTCTCTTTTACGAACCTCGGCAATCACGCCCGCCTTGGCGCAACTCCGCTTAAAACGTTTGAGCGCGCTGTCGATGGACTCGCCGTCTTTTACATGAATCTCAGACATCTATATCCCTCCCTCCGAAGCGTCCGGCGACCGGACGCGAGAGGCCATCGTCAATCGCTTCTGTCAATGATTCGCAATCCGGCATTGGGGTTCTGGATTCGCATCCTGTCAAACGGCTCTGTCAATGGCTAATAAAGTCATTATAAGGAATTTGGCGGTTGTTGTCAAGGATTTTTTGGGGGGAGAGCGAAATTTTCTTTATGGAATGAAAGTGCGGGGTGCCGTGGGTGTTCCATTCACCGGAATTTCCGGCAAAGATTGACAATTCCGGCGGCGGACAGCTTGCCGAAATCAGGCAAGATTTTTCCGCAACGGCGCGCAAAGCGGGGCGGAAGTGTCGGGAGAGAGCAGAAACGCGTTCAGGTACGCGGCCTCGGCAATATCGGGCTTCAAATCCGCCGTGTTGCCGCTGTCGATAGTCTGCACGGCGCAGGAGAGCATTTGTCCGGTGCCGGAGTACGCGCACACGACCACCGACACGGGCTTTCTGACTTCGTTGGAGAGTTGAACCGTGACGGCCTTCCAGTTCGGCAGAATGTCGCTGACAGCGATACCGTACCACTGCGCGACGGCAACGGCGTCGGCGTTGAGTTGTACAGTGTCGCCGGGCTGATAGACAGCGCCATTGACGAGCCAGCCGTCAAACTCCAAGTCGGGCGGCGGCGTGAACTTGCACGCCGGAAGCGTAAACTCTCCGTCGTCGGCGACTTTCCGGGGAGACATGGAACCGCTCCCGCCGTTGGCGTCGAATGTCACGGTATACGTTGTCGGCGTCGGGGCGTTGTATATCCAGCGTGCGTACAACGTCTGGTCTCCGGACAGATTGACCGTGCTGTAGGATGTGATTTGTGTGCCGCCGTCCGACGCTGTGAACCAACCCGCAAAAGTATAATTTGTACGGGTGGGCGTGGGCAAAGTCCCGTAAGTCTTGCCTTGCGTGACATTTTTGCTTGTCGTGTCGACGCTCCCGCCGTTGGCGTCGAACGTCACGGTATACGTTGTCGGCGTCGGGGCGTTGTATATCCAGCGTGCGTACAACGTCTGGTCTCCGGACAGATTGACCGTGCTGTAGGATGTGATTTGTGTGCCGCCGTCTTTCGCGGTAAACCAGCCCGTGAAGGTGTAATTATCGCGCTTGGGCGTAGGCAAAGTTCCGTAAGTCTCGCCCTGTGTGACAGTCTTGCTTGCGGTGTCGACGCTCCCGCCGTTGGCGTCGAATATCACGGTATACGTCGGCGGTACGTATGTCCAGTGGGCGTACAAAGTCTGGTCTCCGGACAGATTAACCGTGCTGTAGGATGTGATTTGTGTGCCGCCGTCGCGCCCCGTAAACCATCCGAGGAAATCGCGATACTGCCAATAAGGCGTAGGCAAAGTTCCGTAGGTCTCGCCCTGTGTGACAGTCTTGCTTGTCGTGGACACACTCCCGCCGTTGGCGTTGAATATCACGGTATAGGTCGTCGGCGGTACGTATGTCCAGTGGGCGTAAAGCGTCGGGTCAGCGGTCAATATCACGGTGGAATTTCCGGTAACTTGTACCCCGTTGGGCGTGAACCATCCGTTAAATCTGTAACTGCTCCGCTCAGGCGTGGGGAGTTCCCCGTAAGTCTGCCTGCCTCTTACTTTGTGGCTGGACTTGGAAACCGTCCCGCCATTCGGGTTCAGCGTCAGCACCCATTCATCTTTTCCGAGGACAAGGTTTATAATGGCTTGCGCGTCCATAGAGGTAATCTGACCGTTGCCGTCCATATCGGCGGCGTCTTTTTGTTCTCCCGCAAGCGGAGGAATTTCCTCAACACATGCGGCAATGATTATCTGCGCGTCGTCATTGGTGATGAAACCGTCCCCGTTGACATCGCCGCGATACAGACCGTAAAGAAACGCCGTCCCGCTGGCTTGCGAAGCGATTGGTGTCAAAACGACAGCCATACACATCCCAATGAAAAGACAGAACAAAATTTTCTTCAAAGTGAAGCCCCCTTGTAACTGTATCCGCTGTTTCTGTTGTAGACGGGCTGTTCATTTTGGTGTCCGTCCTCTGGAGGATTATACACAATGTGGAAAACAATTGCAAGATGTTTTCCACATTTCGCCGTGGAATTGTGGAAAACCCTCCCCGGAATCCGGGAGAGGGTTTTTCGCGTGATGTTTACTTTTTGGGCTTGAACCAGATATTGGAGTCAATTCTGTCGCCGATTCCGTACACGACGGCGCTTTCCGAGAACTGCCAGAAGTCCATCTGATAGTAGAGATTCGGATAGGGTCGCGTGGTACTGGTCGAGGGGTACTGCGGATACCACATCATGTACGGGGCTAACGCGCCTTGGTCGTACTTCATATAGGCGACATAGCGGCTGTTGTAGAACATGGGCGTATACCCGGCGGCGGCGACACGTTTGCAGAACGCCACCGCGCAAGCGGTCGCCATTTCCTTGGAGACGTTCGCCACACGGTAGGAACTGTCGTTGATTTCCCAGTCATAGGAGACGGGGCCATTAATCTTGTGACCGCGCAAGCGCTCAATCACGAAATCGGCTTCCTCAATGGCCTCTTTGATATTGACGGCCTGCGCGAAAATATACGCGCCGGTCTGGATACCCTGTGCCAGTGCGCCCTCAATATTTTTGGCGTAATAGGCGTCCTCGCGGAGTGCGCCCGTGGACGTGCCGCGCAAGCCCACGCGAATCATGGCGAACTGTACGCCGTCGGCCTTGGCGGCCTTCCAGTTAATGGTACCGTTGGAGCGTGCCTTGTTCTGGTAGGCGGACACGTCCACGCCGAACCACGCGTCATAGCGGTTGCCGGTGTAGCGGATACGGCGTCCGTCGCGCCAGACAAACTCCCCGGCGCTGACTTTCAGCGTCTCGACGCCCTCATAAATGGGGATTTTCGCGCCTTGGAATGTGAACGTTTTCCCGGTCGTCTTACTGGGCGTGTACACGTCCCGAACGGTCATCTTTGACGGGGACTTGTTCGGGAGGGTTCCGTAGTCTGTGGAAGGTGTCGTCGTCTGTGCCGGTGTCGTCGTCGACGTGGAGGGGGTGAAGAAGTGTTTCAGGCGATAGTAAATCGTGGCGGCCTCGGCGCGGGTCGAGCCGGTGTCGCCGTAGAAACTGCCGTCCTCGTAGCCCTTCATAATGCCCTTGGAGTACACACACGCAACGGCGTTGCGCATGGTGTCATTGGGGAACTTGTCAAGGTCGGCAATGGAGTTCAGCGCGTTCAAAACCGGCGTACGCGAAAATTCCACGCCTTTCGACTGCAACAGATTGTAAATTATCCGCGCCATCTGGTAACGGTTCATCTGCTGTGTCATGCCGATGTTGATACCGTTGAGCAAACCGTGTTCACGGGCTACCCATTCGGCGGGGGTGTACCACTCGATTCCAACGGCGTTGTTGGGGTCAATCCAGCCTAATTCGGCGTTGTAGTCGTCCTTGTAGAAGGAACGCGACATCATGACCGTGAAGTGTGCCAGAGACAGCGGCGCGTCGGGTTCAAAGGTATTGTTGGCGTAGCCCTTAATCGCGCCATCGTTAGCGGCTTCCTCGATATAGTCGCGTGCCCAGTGGTCGTCCGGGACATCCGAAAACGTCTGCGCGGCGGCGGGAATCATCAGAAACGCGCACAGTCCCGCCACACATAGCACTCGAAACAGAGCGCCTTTTCCCTTTATGCGAATCATGCAAGAACCTGCTTCAAAAAACGTAGGCAAATGTACGTAAACGTAATCATTGCATACGTTTTGCTTTTTCTCGCTTCAACCTGTCCCGTTTCCCGAAAATTTCCTTTACGGTACTCCGGTTTGTGTAACAGTCCGCGAGCGTAAATTCC
>JAFSRZ010000013.1 GCA_017445875.1 Oscillospiraceae bacterium
ACCAACAGGCGGCGGCGCAGTATCCGAAGTCAGATTCGCCGCTTCTCAGGGAGGGCCTAAAAATCCTCTGAAGGGCACATCGATGAAACCCGTGGTGTCTGCTTGGTACGCCCAGTTCCGGGTGGATGCTGGGGGGAAGCGCGGCAGTGTCACGCCCTGTCTGAACGTGCCATCCGTAAGGGCGACCGTACCGGTCAGCGGCACAGTCAGCCGTCGCGGCGGACGGGACAGGCAACGGACACCGGTCCGCTTGCGGACTCAGGGCGCCGGTCAATGGCATGGCCGACCCGACCCTGTTTCCGTGGAGACCCGTTCTTGTGCGCGGACGTACTCCCCGCGTGGTATTTCGGCCCGCGTACGAAACGGATTTGGAACCCGCGTCGCGGTGTAAAAGCTGTGCGCGGTCGTAGCCTGCCTTGCGTGGGACGGGTGGATAGAGGACCTACGCGGCGCTGCTCTGGCCGGAGCGGCGCTGTGATTGCCTCTTGAAACCCGCCCTGCAAAAGAGGCTAAAGAAGCGGACGGACTGGAGTGGAAATCACCTCGGCTGTCCATGACGGGGACGGGGCGGAGATTGCAGTACGGACTCAGTGGCAATCGGGCAGCGCGGAGGGCGACGCCGCGCCGGAACGCTGAAAGGGGAACCGCCTTCACGGCAACGGAAGGCGCGTTCCGGGGAAAGCCAGCCCGACCTAAGCCGTAAGATTAATCTGTCCCGCCGCCGCCGCCTGTTGACTGTAATGAAATGAACTGTGACATAAAAAGTGAGGTTGCGCTTTGGGAAGTCAGAGACAGCGTAAGAAAAAGGAACCGTCGTCGCCGGTACGCTGGGCGGCGGTCGTGTTCTGTCTGGCGGTAGTGGTGTCGGCGGGACTGAGCCTGACTTCGGAGTTTCTATTATCGGGGGCGGGACTGGTTTTAGCGGTGTGTGTCCTGCTTCTGTTCATCCTGCTTGGGATTTTGTTTGATATCATCGGCGTGGCGGTGACGGCGGCAGACCCCCGCCCGCTCAACTCCATGGCGGCGCACAAGGAACGCGGCGCAAAGGAGGCCTTACGCCTCGTCAAGAACGCCAACCGCGTTTCAAGTATCTGTAATGACGTTGTGGGCGACATTTGCGGTATCGTCAGCGGCGTGACGGGCGCGGTGATTGTCACGCGGATTTGTCAGAGGTTCGGCGCGGCGTCGATACCGGTTTCCGTGGGCGTCACGGCGCTGATATCCGGCCTGACTATCGGCGGGAAGGCGTTGTCGAAAACATTCGCAATCCGGCGCGGCACGGATGTCATTTACTGGGTGGGGCGGTTCCTGTACATCTTCCGCCGCCGCGAAAAACATTGACCGTGGGAGGGCTTGTGTATGTTGTTGGAATCCATTCATTCTCCCGCGGACTTGAAGGCGCTGGACACGCGACAGCTTCCGGCGCTGTGCGCGGAACTGCGTCAATTTTTAGTGAACCGCGTTTCCCGCACGGGCGGACACTTGGCCTCGAATCTCGGCGTTGTGGAGCTGACAGTAGCCATACACCGCGTGTTCGATACGTCACAAGACCGCCTTGTGTTCGATGTCGGACACCAATGTTATGTCCACAAGGCGCTGACCGGGCGTCAGGAACTCTTTTCGACGTTGCGGCAGTTTCAGGGGCTGTCCGGGTTCCCGAAACCTTATGAGAGCGTACACGACGCTTTCATAGCCGGACACGCGTCGAACTCGGTATCAGTCGCGTTAGGCATGGCGCGGGCGCGGACACTCTCCGGCATGGATTACAGTGTCTTGGCGCTCATCGGCGACGGCGCTATGACCGGCGGTTTGTCCTACGAGGGCATGAATAACGCCGGGGCTTCCGGGGAACCGCTCATCGTGATTCTCAACGACAACGGCATGTCCATCAATCCGAATGTGGGCGGGGTGTCGGAACATTTAAGCCATTTACGCAGTAAGCCCGCCTACTATCATTTCAAGAAATATTACCGCAAGATGTTCGGGAAACATCCCGCGCAGAATCCGCTTTACCGTTTCATTCACAGGGGAAAGACGATTCTGAAACAGGTGATTTTTCCGGGCAGTTCGATGTTTGAGGACATGGGCTTTACGTATCTCGGCCCCGTCGACGGACACGACATTGAACGGCTTTGCACAGTTCTACAGTGGGCAAAAGATTTGAAAGTCCCGGCGCTTGTCCATGTACGGACGCGCAAGGGGCGCGGATACGTCCACGCCGAACAGAACCCGGACAGATTCCACGGCCCCGGCCCCTTTGACGTGGACACCGGACGCCCCTTGAAAGCGTCGGGCGCGGACTTCTCCCGCGTGTTCGGCGACACCCTGACAGCGTGTGCCGCCGAAAATCCGCGTGTGTGCGCCGTGACGGCGGCGATGTCGGACGGGACGGGGCTTTCGGGCTTCGCAAAGGCGTTCCCGGAACGCTTCTTTGACGTGGCGATTGCGGAGGGACACGGCGTGTCGATGTGCGCCGGACTTGCCGCGCAGGGCATGATACCCGTTTTCGCGGTCTACTCCACATTTCTGCAACGCGGCTATGACATGCTCATCCATGACGTGGCGCTCGAAAATTTACACGTTGTGTTCGGCGTCGACCGCGCCGGGCTTGTCGGCGCGGACGGCGAAACCCATCACGGGTGCATGGACGCGCTGTATCTGTCACAGATACCGGGGTTTACGGTACTGTGTCCGGCGAACTTCGCCGAACTCCGTTCAATGTTGCGTCAGGCGCTGTTCGATGTAAAGACCCCCGTGGCGGTACGCTATCCACGCGGCGCGGAAGGCGCGTTCCGGGCGAACACGTCCGGGAAAGCGCTTGTCCGCCTCTGGCCTGATGAATCCGCGTCGCGTTCAGAGGGCGAAAACGTCCCCGCGTCCGGCGAACTCTGGGACACCGTGGAGAATGTCGGCAACGCCGGGAAAATTATGCTCCTGTCCTATGGCATACTGGTCAATCATCTGTTGGAGGCGGCGCGGCGTCTGGACGCGGAACAGATTCCCGTGGAAGTCTGGAAACTCAACCGTATTTCGCCGCTGGACGCCGACAAACTGTCAAGCGTATTCGGCGGGTGCCGGATACTGCTTGTGCTGGAGGACTGTTTCCGTACGGGCTGTGTGGGCGAACGCGTGGGGGCGTGTCTGACGGAACGCGGCACGCCGCCGCGAAAGTTGCTTCTCCGCAACGCCGGGGACAAATTCGTGTCGGCGGGAAGCGTGCCGGAATTGGAACATCAATTGGGACTGGACGCCGACGGCATTGTGTCGGCGGTTCGGGAGGCGCTATGAAACAACGGTTGGATGTCCGCATGACGGAAGCGGGGTTAGCCGCAAGCCGTCAGAAGGCGCAGGCGCTTATTTTAGCCGGACTTGTCACGGTCGACGGAAAGCGCGTCGACAAGCCCGGAACACAGGTCGCCGACGACGCCGAAATTGTTGTCAGGCAAACGCTTTGCCCGTACGTCAGCCGGGGCGGCCTGAAATTAGAAAAGGCTATGGCAACGTTCCCGGTTTCGCTTGACTGCGCGGTGTGCGCGGATATCGGCGCGTCAACGGGCGGCTTTACCGACTGCATGTTACAGAATGGCGCGGCGAAAGTGTACGCCGTCGATGTCGGCTACGGGCAACTTGCGTGGAAACTCCGCACGGACTCCCGTGTGATTTGTCTGGAACGCACGAACGCCCGCTATCTCTCGCGGGAACAAGTCCCGGAAGCGCTGGATTTCGCGTCCGTGGATGTGAGTTTCATTTCGTTGCGACTGATTCTCCCGCCGTTGCGCGGACTGTTGCGCGGCGACGAAAGCCGCGTTGTGTGTCTGGTCAAGCCGCAGTTCGAGGCCGGACGCGACAAAGTCGGCAAAAAGGGCGTCGTGCGTGACAAGGCCGTACACCGGGAAGTCTTGGAACAGTTCCTTGTGAACGCGTCCGCGTCGGGGTTCGCGGTCGACGGCCTGACTTACTCCCCGATTCGCGGCCCCGAAGGCAATATTGAATATCTGGGCTTTCTCCGCCCCGTGCCGGACGGAATCCCCGTGGCGCATACGGTTTCCCCCGGCGAACTCCCCGCGCTTGTCGACGCCTCCCACGAGATTGTATAAATTCGCCCCGTCCAACACCACGCGCCGCCGACGGGAGAAGGGAACACATCATGAATCCTAAAAAAATCATTCTCTGCCCGAACCCAAGCCGGGACTACGGCATGAGGACTACCCACGAGGCCGACGCAATTTTGCAAGATATGGGCTTTCAGACGGTAGTCTGTTCACCGTTCCGGGAAGTCCGTCCGAACATGTTCGCGGATTATCAGGTCAGGCCGCTGTTGCAGGAAATCCAGAGCGCGTCACTGCTGATTACGTTCGGCGGTGACGGCACAATTTTACATCTGGCGAAACTGGCCGCGCTTCACAAAATCCCCGTACTCGGAATCAATATGGGCGGACTGGGCTTCATCGCCGAATTAGAGGCGACACAGTTGGACGTTCTCCGCCGCCTCCGCGACTGGAATCTCAAAATGGAACGCCGGATGATGCTGGACGTGAATGTATTCCGCGACGGGCGGCAGGTCTACACAAATATGGGTCTCAATGACGCCGTAATCCGGGAAGGTCCCATTTCCCACGTTATTCACCTGAAAATCTATTCGGACGGACGACACTTGACCGATATCGCCGGGGACGGCGTGATTATCTCGACGCCCACCGGCTCTACGGCGTACTCATTATCGGCGGGGGGGCCTGTGGTCGAACCTGTGTCACAAAGTCTGCTTGTCTGCCCCATCTGCATTCACAACATGCGTTTCTCGTCGTACGTCCTCGCGCCGGAACACACATTATGGGTCGAACTCGACCGCAACGGACATAAACCGGTGTTTCTGTTCGTGGACGAAAGCCGCGGTTTCGCGTTGCTCAGCGGAGACCGCGTGGTAGTCCGGCGCAGTCGGCACGTCATTGAACTGGTACGACTGACCGAAAAGAGTTTCTGTGAAATCTTCGCGCAGAAAATGCTACCCCCTGAAACTGTCTGACAGGAGGCCGACATTATGGGCAACTCGTTCAAAGTACGGCGGCGGAGTTCCTTTCAGGCCGGATTAATGCTGTTAATGCTGGCGGTGTTCGGCTACGCCAACGACCTGCAAAGCGCACAAAGTACGATGTTCTGGATATTAGCGGGTATTTTCTGGCTTCTGTTCGCGTTCCGAAAACCCAATCCACGCAAGGAACGGGAAAACGCCTTCGGACGCGCCGAATTTTACCGCTACTATTTCGGGTCGCTGGAATCGTTCGCGCCGTGGATTCCGTACTTGCTGTTACTGCTGGCGTTTCTGTTGATGAAGTTCGTACCGTCGGCGCGGTGGGCTGTCTGGACGCTTCTGGGCGTGACGGCGGTCTATGTCATCGTGATATGGTGCATGCTGACGCGCTTCCTGCGGCGCTGGAAACTGGAAATGTCGAAACGCGTTCCGGCTCCGAAAGAACCGTGGACGGGCGCGGACGGTGTGCTTTGAGGGGAAATCATGCTGGAATTGCTTCACATTGAAAATGTCGCCGTCATCGAGGAAACCGAAATCGACTTCCGCGACGGCTTCAACGCCCTGACCGGCGAGACCGGCGCGGGAAAGTCGATTGTTATTGACGCTTTAGGCGCGGTACTCGGCGGCCGGACTTCCCGTGACTTAATCCGCACGGGCGCGAATAAGGCGCTTGTCAGCGCGTCGTTTACGGACGTGCCGCCGGAACTCCCCGGCGGTATCACGCCCGACGAGGACGGACTGTTACTCCTGCAACGCGAACTTTCCGCCGACGGGCGGAACGTGTGCCGGGTCAACGGACGCCCGGTATCGGTGTCGCAACTGCGGGCGCTCGGACAGGAACTTGTCAACATTCACGGACAGCGCGACGGGCAACAACTTCTTGACGAAAGCCGCCACGGGGAATATTTAGACCGTTTCGGCGGCACGGACACGCCGTTGTCGGCGTATCGCCGCGACTACGACGCCATGAACGCCTTACGCGCCCGTATCCGTTCCCTGCAAATGGACGAGGCCGAACGCGAACGCAAGTTAGACAGTCTGCGCTACCAGATAGACGAACTCGAACGCGCCGAACTTGTCCCCGGCGAGGAGGAGACATTAACGGCGCGGCGAAATCTGCTCCGCAACGCGGAGAAGTATTTGTCGGCGCTGTCGGAGGCGGATTTCCTGTTGAACGGCGACGAGAACGCGTCCGGGGCTGTCAGCCAGTTGCAACAGGCCGAAAACGCGCTGTACTCCATCCGCACACTCGGCGACGATTTAGCGGAACTGTATCAGCGTCTGGAAACGGTACGCTGTGAGGCGTTAGACCTCGCCGAAAGTGTACGCGACCGCCGTTCGGAGTTCGACTTCTCCCCGGAGGAACTGGACGCCGTTGAAAGCCGTTCCGACTTGCTGTACCGTCTCGAAAAGAAGTACGGCTCCAGTGTTGAGGAAATGCTGTCGTATCTGGAAACATGCCGCGCCGAACTCGACGCCATAGAGACCGCCGACGATACCTTGAACCGTCTACAGTCTGAATACGACGCCGCGTTACAGGCTGTACGGGAATCGGGCGGGCGTCTGACCGCCGCACGCAAACAGGCCGCGCAAACCTTGGAAGCGCGTATTCTCCGCGAACTCCGCGACTTGGACATGAAAAATATGCGCTTCTCCATCGACTTTCAGGAGAAAGCGCCGTCCCCGGACGGCCTCGACACAATCCGCTTTTTGATGTCGGCGAACGCCGGGGAGGCCTTGCGGCCTATCGCCCGTATCGCGTCGGGCGGCGAACTGGCGCGGATTATGCTGGCGCTCAAGAATGTGTTAGCCGAACAGGAAACCGTCTCGACACTTGTCTTTGACGAAGTCGACACGGGCGTATCGGGACGCGCCGCGCAGAGAATCGCCGAAAAACTGGCGCAAGTCAGCCGACACAAACAAGTCTTGTGTGTGACACATCTGCCGCAACTCGCCGCAATGGCGGACACACATTTTTCCGTCGAAAAGGGCGAGCGCGGCGGGCGGACATTTACCGAAGTGCGTACACTCGACCGCGAGGCGCGGAAGCGTGAACTGGCGCGTATCACGGGCGGCAACAAGGTCACGGAAACACTCCTGCACAGTGCCGGGGAACTGTTGGACGAGGCCAAGCAATACCGCGACGGACTTTGACGGAAAGGAGAATTTATCGTGCTGATTTCAACGAAAGGCCGCTATGCCCTGCGCGTACTCGTGGACATGGCGGAACATGAAACAGGAAATTTCCTGCCGCTCCGCGATGTCGCCCGCAGACAGGATATCTCAGAAAAGTATCTGGAAAGCGTCGTAAAGCTGTTAGTCCGGGGCGGGATTCTGGAGGGCTTGCGCGGAAAAGGCGGCGGTTACTGCTTACGGCGTCCGCCCGACCAAATCCGCGTGGGCGACGTTCTGCGGCTGTGCGAGGGGAATTTGTCGCCGGTATCGTGCTTGGGCGCGGACGCGGTGCCGTGCGAACACGCCGCCAACTGCCGTACACTGCCCCTCTGGCGCGGCCTTGACCGCGTGATTTCCGACTATCTCGACGAGTACACCATCGCCGACCTCATGCGCGGTCACGATACCGGAAACGATTATGTCATTTGAGAAAGGAGGCTTCTTTTATGCGAAAACGATTTTTGTTGTACGCGCTGTTACTGCTCACGCTGACACTGTTCGCGTCCGCCGCGAGCGTCGAAACCAGCGACTGGGACTACAACGACACGGAACATGTCTTTTCCTGTGACCTGAATCTGTCCGGCGCGGACATGGACGGGCGGATACTCGCGGCACTGTTCGCGGAATCGGGGCAGATGAAAAGCGTGACCGGATATCCCGCCGCCGACACCGTACACCTTGCCGTACCCGGTACCGACACCACCGACTATATCCGCGTCTTTTGGACGGACAGTCACCAAAAACCGCTTGCCGCCCCCGCCGTCCTGCGTATGCGCGACAACGGCAAAAAGGCTTATGAGGACTTCGAGAACAGTCTGCGAAACTCCAAACATGAAAACCTGACGCAGAGCGGAGACCCGACACGTCTGCTTGTGTCCAGTTCCAAGGCGCTCCCGTGGGCGGAATACGGCGTCGAGAACGTCATCGCCGGGGCGGACAATTTCTATGTGCTGGAATTTCTCAATTACGCGGACACAAAAGCCTGTAAGGAGGCGCTCGAAAAACTCCCCTGTGTGCGCTACGCCGTCTATGACGCCGTCATCAAGGTGGACGTGGACGAACCCGGCGCGGCGCTGTTGGACGGTGCCGCGGACGCCCCGCCGCTTTCGTGGGGCGTCGCGGAAACCGGAATCGGCGAGTACGCCGCCAATCTCAAAGAACGGGGTCTTGACAAACAGGAAGTCATTGTCGCGGTCGTGGACACCGGCGTAGACAGCGGACATGAATTTCTGACAGGCTGCGTCCTTGCCGGGTACGACTTCTGGGAGAATGACGACACGCCGCAGGATGAAATGGGACACGGAACCCATGTCGCGGGGACTGTCGTGGACTGTACGCCCGGCATGAATGTGAAAATTCGCCCGGTGCGCGTGGTGAATGGACACAACTACAGTACGCCGCTCATCGTTTACCAAGGCATTATGTATGCCGTAGCGCACGGCGCGAACGTTATCAACCTCAGTCTTGGATTCCCCATCAAAACAGAGGGCATAGAGGTCATTGAGGATGCAATTCAGGCCGCCATTGACAAAAATATTACCGTGGTCGTCGCCGCCTGTAACAAATACACGGACGCGGCGGAATATTGTCCCGCGAACATTGAGGAATGTATCACCGTCGCGGCAATCAAGCAAAATAATACCCGTCTGAAACGCGCCGAATTTTCCAATTACGGCAAAGTGGTCGACATCGCGGCACCCGGCGCGAAAATAAACAGTTGCATACCGGGAAACAAGTACATTGCGTACAGCGGCACGTCACAGGCCGCGCCGCATGTTTCCGCCGCCGCCGCGCTGTTGATGTGCGAACGCGGCACCGGGCAGACCCCGTACCAGATTGAGAACACGTTGAAAAGCGCCGCCGACCCGCTCCCCGAAGATACACAGGACGACGAGTGGAAATACTACAAACGCGACAACCCCGGCGCGTTATGGACGGATTTTCTGGGCGCGGGCTGCCTGAATGCGCGTCCCTTTATCGGCTTCTATGCCCTGCTCTACGCCGACGGGGAATTTGTGTTCCAGAAGGGCAACACGCCCAACCCCGACAAAACCCTGTCAGCGACGTACCCGGTATCGGTGGCGGGCGGCGGCGCGCAGTACGCCGCGTGGTACGACAACCGCGCCGCAATCCGCGTTGTCACCTTTGCCGACACCCTGCAACCGCGTTCCACGGCGACATGGTTTCACAGTTGCGAAAACCTCACGAAAATTCGCGGCCTCGAACACCTCGACACGTCCAAAGTCACGGACATGAGCCGGATGTTTGCAAACTGTACCGCGCTGACAACGCTGAACCTGACCGCGCTGGACACCTCCGGCGTCACGAACACGCGGCAGATGTTCAACAACTGTACCGCGCTGGAAACACTGGACTTGACCGGCTGGAACACGGCGAACGTCACCAATATGGCGGACATGTTCAAAGGCTGTACGGCGCTGAAAACCGTGTGCGCGTCGGACAGCTTCAAAACGGACAAGGTGTCGAACAGTACCGGGATGTTCGGCGGCTGTACGGCGCTTCCGAACTATGACCCCGCGCATACGGATAAGGCCTACGCCCGTATTAACAATCCGCCTGACGCGCCGGGTTACTTCACCGACAAAAACGCGCCCGCTGGTGTTTATGCGATACTCTACGGCGACGGGGAACTTGTTTTCCAGTACGGCGACACGCCCGAATCCGGCAGAACTGTCACAAATACGTACAAGGTCGATTTGAACGCAGTTTATACAGATGACCACGCGCCGTGGTTTAGTAAGCGGAAATCTATCCTCGTTGTGAACTTTGTAGACAAAATCAGTCCGACATCTACGGAACGCTGGTTTTATGAGTGCGAAAACTTGAAACATATATACAATATCCGAAATCTGGATACCGCTAACGTTACGGATATGAGTGGTATGTTTTCCGGCTGTAGCACTTTGACGGCATTGGATATGTCCTATTTTGATACCTCTAACGTCATAGATATGGGCGGTATGTTCTCTGGCTGTAGTGCTTTGACAACGCTGGACTTATCTCATTTTAATACTGCTAACGTTATAAATATGTTCGGCATGTTTTCCGGCTGTAGCGGCTTGACCTCGCTGGATGTGTCCCACTTCGATACCGCTAACGTCACGGATATGAACCTTATATTTTACTATTGTAGCGGATTGACAGTGCTGGATTTGTCCCGTTTTAATACCGCCAGTGTTACGGATATGCAAGGAATATTTAGTTGCTGTTTCAACCTGAAAACAATCTATGCTTCCGAAAAATTTACAACCGTACTCGTGATACCGGGGGATTATGGTAGCAGTAGAAATATGTTCTTATCGTGTACAGCATTAATCGGCGGCAACGGCACCAAGTACGACAGCGGTCACACCGACAAAGCGTACGCCCGCATAGACGGCGGCGCGGACGCGCCGGGTTACTTCACCCTCAAAGATGATACGGCAAATCTGAGCGCCGAGGAATTGTTTCATCTGGGAGAGGACTATTTCGACGGCAAAAACGGCAAGACGCAGGATTACCAGAAATCCCGCTACTATTACGAGTTGTCCGCGCAAAAGGGGAATATGTACGCCATAAACGATTTAGGCTACATTTACCAGAAGGGCTACGGCGTCTCCGTGGATTACGCAAAGGCGTTGCAACTCTATGAGCAGGCCGCCGACATGGGCAACCCGCACGCGGTGAATAATCTGGGCTATATGTACGAGTACGGCTTAGGCGTGACACAGGACTTTCAGAAGGCCAAGACGTATTACGAACAGGCCGCGAACGCCGGAAGCGATAACGCCGCCGCGAATCTGATTCAACTGCAAATACGCATGATGTTCTCATGACGCGCCGCCCTCCTCCGGCAACGGGGGAGGGCGTCCATGTCAAGCCGCGCAAAAAGCCGCCGCGAGCAGTCCCGAAAGCGCGGCCTGTACGGCTTTCCCGTACAGACAGGGGCGGACGGACAGCCCGGTGTGTTCGAGTACGGCGGCGGTCTGCGCGAGTGCCGACACCCCGCCCCATCCGGCGCACAGCGACGCCAGTACAAAGCCGCGGGCGTCGGGCGTCAGCAGGGGCGTCAGCGAGAACAGTTCGAGCAGTCCGACGCACGGCGGGGCGGCGCGGAGCGGGTGCGCGAGTACGTAGAAGAACACCACGAAGCCGCAGACACGCAACATCGCCGAGGCGGCGTTTCCGGTGGCGTCGACGAACGCCGGGAAGAAGCCGGGCGGGGTGTCGGATAGCGCGGGAATGTCGGGCGGGGCGGTACGTGGGGCGTCGCGTCCGCGGAAACACAGTCCGGTCAGAAACGCCGACAGGACATGTATCAACAGAAGCGCGAGTCCGGCGCGGGTACTCCCGAACACGCCGACGCCTAACACGCTGTAGAGAAACGCGGGATTCGCGTTGTTGCAGAAGGTAAGGAGGCGTTCTGTTTCGTTTCTGGTGAGCAGTCCGAGGCGGTAGAGGTCGGCGGCGGTACGCGCCCCGACGGGATAGCCGCCGAGCAGTCCCAGCAGAACGGCGCTTCCGGCGCTTCCGGGGAGGCGGTAGAGCGACATCAACGGCGCGAGTATCGGCGACGCCCACGCCCCGAAGCCTGACGACATAAGCAGTCCCGTCACGACCAGAAACGGGAACAGGGCCGGAATGACCGACACGGCACAGAGTTTCAGGGCGTCGGACGCGGTCTGCCGTACGTGTCCGGCGTCGGCGAGAAACCAGACGAGGAGCGCCGCGCAGAGAAACAGGTTTGTCCGCCGGGAAAGTTTCATGACACATCACCAGTCGCAATGTATGCGGCGGCGCGGGAAACCATGTCCGATTGTTCGCGGGACTGGAAGTCCCCTCATGGATGGAAAATGAATAAAAAGCCGCCTCTTGTTTTTACATTTTTCCGACATTGGCAAAACGTCCTCCCCCGATATCGGGGGAGGGCGTTTTGTCGCTATCTCAGAGTGTCACGCACATTATCAGCCGTAAGCGGTGACGACGCAGTGCATGAAGTATTTGAAGCCCAGCGGGTTGGAGTAGAAGCCTTCCACGCCGTCACTCAACATATACAGGTCGGTGTAGAAGTACAGCGGCGCGATACAGCCCGTGGACATCAGCAAATCCTCGGCGACGTGCATGAGCTGATACCGGGTGTCGTTATCGGTGCAGGTCTTAATCGTGCTGATGAGTACGTCATAGGTCTGCGCCCACGTCCCGTCCTGTACGGTGATATCGTAGCCGTACGGGGTCAAGTCCATACTGTAGGCCGCCACAGAGGCGTGTTCGCCTTTGCCGAACTGTACGTCATTGTTGCCGGAAGCGGTTGTCCACATGTCAAGGAAACAAATGGGGTCGTTGTAGTCGGCGAGCCAGCCGTTACGCGCTATGGAGTAGTCGCCGGTTTTGCGGGTGTTCAGGAACGTTTTCCACTCCTGATTTTCCAGATTGACCGTGATTCCGATTCCCGCTAACGCCGATTGCAGATACTCGGCGATTGCCTTGTGTCCCTCGTTGGTGTTATAGAGGTAGGTCAGCGTCGGGAAGTCGGTAAAGGCCTGTGTGGCGTCGTCGAAAGCGTAATACTTTTTGAGCGTCTCGACGGCGGTCGTGTAGTTACTCTCAATGGCGTCCTCGGACACGTCGTAGTAGCCGACAAAGGCGTCACTGTGACCGGCGTTCTTGTAGAACTCGGTGCCGTCGGGTTCGGTCATGCCCATTGCCACGAACGACGACGCGGGAACCTGTCCGGCCTGCGTGATGTCGTTGACAATGTAGTTACGGTCGAACAACAGCGCAATGGCGTTACGGATTTCGGCCTTGGCGTTCTCGGCCTCGACGCCCATTAGTTCACTCGACGCCGGAAGAATGTCCTCGTTGATGTTCCAGCATACGTAATACGTGCCAATCTGCCCCGTGACAACAAACTGTGTCGGGTACTCCTCTTTGAGCTTCGGGATTTCGTTGGTGGGGACGTTGTCGATTAACTGCCAACTGCCGTTCTGGAAGTTCGACAGCATATTATTTTCGTCGTCGGAAAGGTAGAATTCCAGCTTTTCCATCGTGACGGAATCCGCGTCAATGTAGTTCGGGTTCTTTTCCATCGTGATGAGGCTGTCATGCGCCCAACTGGTGATAGTGTAGGGGCCGTTACAGACAAGTGTTTCCGGCTTGGTCGCCCAGCTCTCGTCGGAGACAACATCTTCCCGCACGGGCATGTACGCCGGGAAAGCAAGCAGTTCGTTCCAGTAGGCGACGGCGTTGTAGAGCGTGACAGTCAAGGTACGTTCGTCGACGGCCTCCACGGACAATTTCGCGTCGGGGTTGACGGGGTTGCCGTTGTCGTCGGCCTCCCAGATGTCGTTGTAGCCCTGCACGACCTCGAACATGTAGCCGTAGTCGGCACCCAGCGCCACAGAGGCGGCGCGGTTCCACGAGTACACGAAATCAGCCGCCGTCACGGGTTCGCCGTCAGACCATTTGAGGCCGTCGCGGAGCGTGTACGTATAGGTCACGGTGCCGTCGTCGTTGGGGACGCCCTCCGGGAGTTCCTCGGCGGCGTCGGGGGAGATAGTCAAAGTGCCGTCGGCGGTCTGGTCCCACTTGGCGAGACCGGAGAACAAGTGAATAATCAGCGTTGCGCCGTCCACGGACGAGTTGAGGGCGGGGTCAATGGAATCCGGCTCGGACGCCAGACAGGCCGCTAACGCGCCGGGCGACGCCGCGACGTTTACAGGTTCAGTGTCGGGCATAGCGGTGTCGCCGCCGCCGGACGTTCCCGCGCCTCCGCCGCCGCAGGCCGCCAGTGACAGCGCCAGACAGAGCGCAAGAAGCAACGCAAGAGATTTCTTCATTCTTCATGTTCCTTTCCAAAGATATTTTCAAACCGCGTACGCGGATTTGAACACGGAACGGTCAATTCACCTCGTCGATACGGTGACAGGCGGCGAAATGTCCGGGCGAGACTTCCTTAAATTCGGGCATTTCGGCGGCACAGGCTTCGGTGGCGTGAGCGCAACGCGTACGGAACGGACACCCCGATGGCGCGTTCAACGGGCTTGGAATGTCACCCGTTAAGACAATCCGCTTGTTGGCGCGTGCCGTCTTGGGGTCGGGCTGGGGAACCGCCGACATTAGGGACTTTGTGTAGGGGTGTAACGGGCGCTCGTAAATCTCTTCGGCGTCGGCAAGCTCGACCATGCGCCCCAGATACATGACGGCAATTCTGTCACTGATGTGCCGGACTACCAGAATGTCATGCGCGATAAACAGGTAAGTCAAGCCCATTTGTTCCTGCAACTCGTCGAACATGTTGATAACCTGCGCCTGTATGGACACGTCCAGCGCCGACACAGGTTCGTCACACACGATGAAATCCGGGTTCAGCGCGAGGGCGCGGGCGATTCCGATTCTCTGCCGCTGTCCGCCGGAGAACTCGTGCGCGTAACGCGACGCGTGTTCACTGTTGAGGCCTACGCGGTTCATGAGTTCCAGAATTTTTTCCCGGCGCTCGTCGGGGTTTGCGTACATTTTATGGATGTCCAGCGGTTCCCCGATGATGTCCGAAACGGTCATGCGCGGATTCAGCGACGAATACGGGTCTTGAAAGACCATGGTCGCCTTTTTGCGAAACTCCATAATGTCGGCCTTGGACTGTACCGGCTTTCCGTTGTAGAGAATTTCGCCGCCCGTGGGCTTGTAAAGGTGTAACAGCGTACGCCCGACAGTCGTTTTCCCGCACCCGGATTCCCCGACAAGGCCTAATGTCTCCCCCTTGCGAATCGAGAACGACACGCCGTCCACGGCTTTCAGGGGCTTCGTGCGGAACATGCCCACCAGTACCGGGAAATACTCTTTCAGGTTCCGCACTTCGATTAAAGGCTGATTGTTCGCCGCCATTACGACGCGCCCCCTTTCGCCGCTTCCATTTCGGCCTTGACATTCATCCAGCACGCCGCTTGATGTGCGTCGTTAATTTCCATACGCTCACAGCGTTGCGACAGGCAGATTTTCATAGCGTTGTCACAGCGCGGCGCGAACGGACACCCCTTCGGCATGTTCAACAGGTCAATGGGCGTGCCGCTGATGGGTTGCAGACGCGTTCCGGCGCTTCCGGCGGTCGGGATGGAGCGCAACAGACCCTTTGTGTACTCGTGGCGCGGATTGTAGAAAATCTCGTCGGCGGTACCCTGTTCGCAAATCGACCCGGCGTACATGACAATGACTTCATCACACAGTTGCGCCACGACGCCTAAATCATGCGTAATCATGATGATTGCCATACCGAGTTCTTCCTGTAGCGATTTCATGAGTTCGAGAATTTGCGCCTGAATCGTCACATCAAGCGCGGTCGTGGGTTCGTCGGCAATCAGGATATCGGGTTCACAGGCCAGCGCCATTGCAATCATAATCCGCTGACGCATGCCCCCGGAAAACTCAAATGGATACTGCTTGATACGCTTTTCGGGTTCGTTGATATTCACGAGCCGGAGCATTTCAATGGCGCGTTCCTTGGCCTGTTCGCGGTTACGGTTCGTGTGGAGCAGAATGGCCTCCATGAGCTGGTGTCCGATAGTGTACGTGGGATTTAACGATGTCATGGGGTCTTGGAAGATAATCGAAATGCGGTTGCCGCGAATAGTTTTCAGCACCTTTTCCCCGGCGTTGACAAGTTCCTGTCCGTCGAACTTAATGGAGCCCGACACAATTTTCCCGGTACGTTCCAGAATCTGCATAATCGAGTACGCCGTGACGGATTTCCCGGAGCCGGATTCCCCGACGATTCCCAGCACTTTCCGGCGGTCGAGGTTGAACGATACTCCGTTGACGGCCTTGACTTCCCCGGCGGGCGTGAAAAAGGACGTGTGCAAGTCCCTGACTTCCAGTAACGTTGACATGGTAATCCCTCCCTTAAGTCCGAAGTTTTGGGTCAAAGGCGTCGCGCAGGCCGTCGCCGAAGAGGTTCAGGGACAGCACAATCAGCGAAATGACCACAGCCGGAATCACTAACCGGTAGGGATACGACGTAATACCGTTGAGGGCGTCGGAAGCCAGAGAGCCAAGCGAGGGCATGGGCGCGTTGACGCCCAGTCCAAGGAAGGACAGATAGCTTTCCGTGAAAATGGCGCTCGGAATCTGTAGCGCCGTCGAGATAATCACGACGCTGATACAGTTCGGCAACAGATGTTTCGTGATAATCCAGTGTCCCCCGGCACCGGCGGCGCGGGAGGCAAGTACATATTCCTGTTCCCGCAAGGACAGAATCTGTCCCCGGATAAGACGCGACATCGACACCCAGTACAACACCCCGAACACAATAAACAGACTGATAATATTGCTACCAATCCGGGCGAACACCGTTCCGTCGATAACCGGCGCGAGGCCAATTTTCAGCACCGACGCCAGCAGAATGACCATGAGCATGTCCGGCAGGGAGTAGATAATATCCACGATACGCATAATAATGAGGTCGACTTTTCCGCCGCAGTAGCCCGCAATGGAACCAATCGTCATGCCAATGACAAGCACAATGATACTGGCAAAAAATCCCACGGCAAGGGAAATCCGCGTGCCGTACACGACACGGATAAAGTAATCACGCCCGGAGGAATCCGTACCGAAGATGTGCGGAAAGACCGTCGCGCCGTCCTGAATCTGTTTCTGTTCCGTGCGTCCGTAGGTAAACGGCGCGAGGTTGTTGTAGGACGAATCAACAGGCTTCCCCGGCGTGACGCCCAGCATATTGTCGTAGGAGTAAGGCCAGAACACCGGGATAAAAATCGAGGACAGCGTAATCAGCACAATGACAATAAAACTTGTCAGCGCGACTTTGTTCTTGACCAGACGCTTTACGCCGTCCTTGAAGAACGTGGACGACGGACGCATTTGTACCATGTAGGCTTTTTCGGCGTCAGTCGCCGGGAGGAAGGCGTCCACGTCCACATGTAAGCTCATTTTGTTCATGCCGCGCCTCCTCATTCCAGATTAATCCGCGGGTCGACGACTTTATATAAAATGTCGCTCACCAGATTCATGACCACTATCAGACAGGCCAGTACAATGGTTGTCCCCATGACCATGGGGTAGTCTCTGTTTGTGATACTCTGCACGAACGCCCGCCCGATTCCCGGCACGGAAAAAATACGTTCCACGACAAGAGAACCCGTCACGATATAAGCCAGCATGGGGCCAAAGTACGTAATGACCGGAATCAGCGCGTTTTTGAGCGCGTGTCCGAAGATGATTTTCATGCCGGATACGCCCTTTGCCCGTGCCGTGCGGATATAGTCCTGTCCGAGAACGTCCAGCATAGAGGAACGCGTCAGGCGTGTAATGTAGGCCATCGGGTACAGCGCAAGCGTGATAATGGGCAGAATCAGTCCCGCGCCGGTGGTGCCGTTTGCGGGTAAGACTTTCAGGCGCACCGCGAACAGTACCAGCAACAGAGACCCCATGATGAATGACGGCATGGACACGAACGCGGTTGTAATGACCATCACGGCGCGGTCAAGAATACTGTTGCGCCGCAACGCCGCCACGGCTCCGAGTACCACGCCCACCGCTAACGCGCTGAACGCCGCCACGACACCCAGTTTGACGGACGTTTTCATACCGTCGGCGATAATTTCCGTGACGGTGCGGCCTCTCTGTTTGAGGGAGGGGCCGAAATCAAAGCGGGTCAGGATGTCTTTCAGATACGTGAAATACTGTTCCGAAAGCGGCCTGTCCAGACCGTATTTGGCCTCCAATGCGGCCTGCGCCGCCGGAGAAATCGCCTTTTCGCCCATGAACGGCCCGCCCGGAACCGCCCGCATGACGAAAAACGTAATGGTAATGACGACCCACACAGTGAGTACAGCCAGTCCAATGCGTTTGACGATGTAGAGCAGGGTCTTCGAGTTCATATTCAGTATACGCCTTCTTCCCCTTTGATTGACAGCACGCCGCGAGGGCATGACGGGCGCGGCGGTTTGTCGTGCGGGAGATATTATAAGCCATTCGCGGCGCGTTTGCAAGTGTCACAAGCGCCGGACGGGCATGGACAATGCCTCATCCGGCGCGTTGCGACACGTTTTCAGGCGTCGAAAACGCGGGAAATATGGCGGTTTTTCACAAAAACAGAAGGCGGTTTTGTGCGGATATACAAAATTTATGTTTGAGCGGTTGAAGTGTTCTTGTCGCCTCCCTTTGGTGGGAGATGTTGCCATGAGGCGACAGAGGGGCAAAACCGGAAGGTCAAAAAAAGTCAAAAATATTTTTCAAAAACCCCTTGACAAATCCGCAGACCGTGCTATAATAGCCCACAGAAAGAAGGTTAAAGAAAGTCAAAGTCAAGAACAAATCGGAAAGGCGGTGATTCCGTGGGAATCACAGATTTAATTGCCGCGTTCCTGCAAGGTTCCCTCGATGAGGCCGAAAACGGCGTGTTGGAAATCCAGCGCAGTGATTTGGCGCAACGCTTCAAGTGTGTCCCCAGCCAGATAAACTATGTGGTTTCCACCCGCTTTTCCCCGGAACGCGGCTATATCGTCGAAAGTCGGCGCGGCGGCAACGGCTACATTCGTATTACCCGCGTACACGTCGACCACGAAACCCTGTTAATGCACGTCATCAACAGTATCGGCGCGGAACTCGACTTCCCCTCGGCGCGGGCGATTCTCGGAAACCTGCTCCACGCCGACGCGCTGGACGAACGTACCGCCAGAATGTTACTGGCCGCCGTTGGCGACAAGTCCCTTATCAGCGTACCCAAGGAAATTCGGAACCGCGTCCGGGCGGATATCCTGAAAAATACCCTCATTTTACAGGTGTAGTCCCCGCGAAAACGCGGAAACTCTCTAACAACGTGGAATCCGTCCCCGTGGCGGCTTCCGTACCGCGAATTGCGCGGCTTGCGAAAATATTTAAGGAGGTTCTTAGTTATGAAATGCGAACATTGCGGGAAAAATGATGTTACCTTCGTATACCGCAGTAACATGAACGGCAAGGTCGACGAAAAACATCTGTGCGCAGACTGCGCGGAGAAACTCGGCTACACGAAACGTGTCGCGGCGCATAACCGCGCCATGATGCGGAATTTCTTCTCGGACGACTTTTTCGGCAACAGTTTCTTCGGCAACGGCTTCTTTGATACGCCGGTGTCCACGCTCATGGGCAGAATGCTGGAAAGTCCCTTCGACGACTTCTTCTCCGACATGCCCGCCCTGATGGCGGCTCCCGCCGCACAGCGGACGGAATCCGAAAAGCCGGAAACCAGTCCCGCGCAGGACGCCGAACAGAATCATTACGACCAGTGGCGGCGGCTCAACGCCCTCAAACTCGAAATGAACCGCGCCGTACAGGAGGAAAATTTCGAGCGCGCCGCCGAAATCCGCGACGAACTCCGCCGCATGGAACAGCAGTCGAACACCAACACGGACGAACAGAAGTAATCCGGCACCGCGCCCCGGTTCCGTCCGGGAACCGGGGCGGACTTCTCAAAGGAAAGGAAGGTTGCACTATGAACGAAATTCAATTCACGGCTGACGCCGAAAGAGCTATGGAGTTATCACAGGAGGCGGCGTCCGAACTCGGACACGGTTATGTCGGCACCGAACATCTGTTGTTAGGCCTGATTCGGACAAGTCAGGGACTTGCGCACGAGGTCTTGACCGAAACCGGACTGACCGGTGACATGATTGAGGATATCGTAAAGAAAATCGTTGGGACGGGGCTTTCGGGGGCGAATCCCTTGCAGGGATGGTCTCCACGCGCACAACACGCCATTCAGATAGCCAACGAGGACGCCCGGCGCGGCGGTACTGTCCAAATCGGCACGGAACATCTGTTATCGGGACTTCTCCGCGAGGGAAACAATATGGCTGTCCGCGTTCTGCGTATGGCGGGCGTCGACACCAGAAAGTTGCTCGAAACTTTGCGGAAGAAAGTCAGCGACGCCCCGAAGGCACAGGCCGGACGTTTCCGCGCCGGAAGCGGTCGGGAGGACGGCGGCGCGTCCGGAAAGACGCTTCAGGAGTTCACGCGTGACCTGACATCCGACGCACGGAACCACCGTCTTGACCCCGTTATCGGGCGGGAAAACGAAATTCAGCGTGTCATACAGATTCTGTCGCGGCGGACGAAAAACAATCCGTGTCTGATTGGGGAACCCGGCGTCGGCAAGACCGCAATCGCGGAAGGCCTCGCGGCGAAAATCGCGCTGGGCGACGTTCCCGAAGAACTGCTTGACAAGCGTATTTTGTCGCTTGACCTCTCCGGCATGGTCGCCGGTACAAAATACCGCGGCGAATTTGAGGAACGTATCAAGAAAACACTCGAAGAAGTCAAGAAGTCCGGCGACGTGATACTCTTCATCGACGAACTGCACACGATTGTCGGGGCAGGTTCGGCGGAAGGTGCCGTCGACGCCGCCAACATCATCAAGCCCGCGCTCGGACGCGGGGAAATCCGTGTCATCGGCGCGACAACCTTGAATGAATACCGCCGCTATATCGAAAAGGACGCCGCCTTGGAGCGCCGTTTCCAGCCCGTACAAGTCGGCGAACCGTCGCAGGAGGACAGTCTGATTATCTTGAAGGGTCTCCGGGAGCGCTACGAACAGCACCACAAACTCCATATCACGGACGAGGCCTTGGAAGCCGCTGTCACGCTGTCGGCGCGCTATATCAACGACCGTTTTCTTCCCGACAAGGCCATTGACCTGATGGACGAGGCCGCGTCCCGTGTCCGCATGGAGGAGGAGGAACCGTCCGAGGAGCTGAAAAGTCTGGAAGAAAAGATTTCGGCGCTTTCCCGCGACAAGGACGCCGCCATTTCCCGGCAGGACTACGAGACCGCCGCGCAGTTGCGCGACATCGAGAAGAATTACCGCGAACAGGTCGAACTCGAACGCGACCGGCGTCGCAAGAACGCCAGAACACATCGTGACGTAAACGCGGAGGATATCGCGCAAGTGGTCTCCGGCTGGACGGGTATCCCCGTCACGCGTCTGACAGAGGACGAGGGGGAACGCCTGCTTCACATGGAGGAAACACTTCACAAGCGCGTTGTCGGACAGGATGAGGCCGTGAAAGCGGTAGCACGCGCAATCCGGCGCGGACGTGTCGGACTGAAAGACCCCCGCCGCCCGACAGGTTCTTTCCTGTTCCTTGGCCCGACGGGCGTCGGCAAAACCGAACTCTGTAAATCGCTCGCGGAAGTCATGTTCGGCGACGAAAACGCCATGATTCGGATTGACATGTCCGAGTATATGGAGCGTCACACCGTCTCGCGCCTGATTGGTTCCCCGCCGGGTTACGTCGGACACGAGGAGGGCGGACAGCTTACCGAAAAAGTACGCCGTAAGCCTTATTCCGTGGTACTGTTCGACGAAATCGAGAAAGCCCATGAGGACGTGTGGAATATCCTGTTGCAGATTCTGGACGACGGGCGCGTGACCGATTCGCAGGGGCGGACAGTCGACTTTAAGAATACTATCATCGTCATGACCAGCAACATCGGGGCGCGGAGCCTGACCGCCGCCGGAACAAAGTTAGGTTTCAGTCACGAGGGCAACGCGCAACAGGACGCCGAAAGCGCGTTCCAGAAGGCCAAGGAAACCGTCATGAGTGAATTGCGCCAGACGTTCCGCCCGGAGTTCCTCAACCGCATTGACGACATTATTGTATTCCGGGCGCTGACACAGGCCGATATTCAGGAAGTGGCGCGGCGTATGCTCAACATCGTTTCGGAGCGTATGGGCGCAATGGGGATTCATCTGGAAGCCACCGACGAGGCCATAGAGGAACTCGCAAAAGAGGGGTTCGATACCAAGTACGGAGCGCGACCGTTGCGCCGCGCCATTCAGAACAAGGTCGAGGACGCGGTAGCGGAACGTATGCTTGACGGCACCTTGCACGAGGGCGACACCGCGAAACTGGTCTTGAACGAAAATCAGCTTCTTGTCACGAAGTGACGCAAACGGAAAACGCCCTGTCATGCAAGACGGGGCGTTTTCATCTACACATACCTATGGCTTTCGTGAAAAAACGGTGGACAGCGCGTGAAAAACATGGTACACTGTCAGTGAAACGTCAAATGGAGGGAGTGGGAGTTTTGGCGGAGATTATCAAACAGGGAGACTGCGGGGACGGCGTGGCGTACGCGCTGGACAGTGACGGACTGCTGACGATTTCCGGCACTGGCGACATGCGCAATTACCAGTACAACCAGAAGCACAAGCGCGTCAACGTGCCGTGGTGGAAGGAACGCAAGGACATTGTGCGGATTCGTATGGAACAGGGCGTGACTTCCGTTGGCTTGGAAGCGTTCGACGGGTGCGAAAATCTAATAGATGTAGTGTTTTCGGACAGCGTGACCTACATCGGGAGCGCGGCCTTCGATGGTTGCGAAAGCCTCGCAAGCGTGACAATTCCCGACAACGTAACCTATATCGGCACCGGGACTTTCGCCGACTGCAAGTCGCTGACAAGTATCACGATTCCCGACAGCGTGAACTCTATCGAGACAGGCGCTTTCAACGGTTGCGAAAGCCTGACAAGCATTCGGATTCCGGACGGCGTGACCTTCATCGGGGAATGGGCGTTCCACGACTGCGATGCTTTGACCAGTGTCGTTTTACCCGACAGTGTACTGGAAATCGGACAGCGTGCCTTTGACGGCTGTAAGGGCTTGACGGAAATCACGCTGTCCAGAAATCTGACGGCAATCAGTCCCCGGACGTTCCACGACTGCAAGCGGCTCAGAAATGTGACAATTTTCGATGGTGTAGCGTCTATCGGCTATCAGGCCTTCGATGGTTGCGAATATCTGACGGGCGTCACGATTCCCGACAGCGTGGTGTCTATGGGACAGCAGATTTTCAGCGGGTGCAAATATCTCGAACGCGTACGGCTTCCGGCGCGGCTGACTTCCATTGGCTATGAAATGTTCGCGGGTTGCGAACGCCTGTCAGAAGTCACGATTCCCGACAGCGTGACCGCCATTGAGTACGGCGCGTTCAAGGGGTGCAAGTCACTCGAAAGCGTGACGATTCCCGAGAGTGTGACTTATATCGGAACGGGCGCTTTTGCGGACTGTAAACGCCTAAACCATGTCACCCTGCCGGGGAAGCTGGTTTCCATCGGACAGCGGACATTTGCCGACTGTACGGCGCTGACAAGCGTCACGATTCCAGACAGCGTGACTTCTATCGGTATCTGGGCGTTCGAGGGTTGCGACAATTTGCGGAAAGTCAGCGTACCATCGGGCGCGGAGGTGTGGGCAAACGCGTTCCCGGACAGTGTTACCGTGACGCCGCGGGTAAGCGGTTAAGGCAACAGAGGGAGATTTTCGATTGTCCCGGAAAGGCGGAGTTATGATGAAAAAGAAGCGTTTACAACTGGCATGTGCCGCGCTGGCACTGTGCGCGGCGGTACTGTCCGGGTGTGCGTCCGGCGGCGCGGACACCTCCAAAAAGCCCAAAGTATCCGGCAATGCCGTCACCGTCAACAGCATGGAACAACTGCTGGAGGCCTTCAAGCCCGGCGCGGAAATTGTACTTGCCAAGGGTAACTACAATCTGACCAACTACATTAACGATTTCTGGCTTGCCGACGAGGCGGAATCGTTCAACGTCGAGCATCAGTACGTGGAAATCGTCGACTGCTACGACGGCGTGGAACTGGTCGTCAAGTACGCGGACAATGTGACACTTCGCGGCGAGGGCGAGACAGCGGAAACCGAAATCGTGATTGACCCGCGCTACGGCACCGTGCTGACGTTCGAGAAGTGCGACAACCTGAAAGTGTCCAACCTGACAATGGGTCACACGGAAATGGGCGAGTGCATGGGCAGTGTACTGGAACTGTCGGCTTGTGACGGCGCGGAACTGCGCAATCTGGACTTGTACGGTTGCGGCGTCATCGCGCTGGAATGCTCCAACAATACGCAAAATGTGACCGTCTATGACAGCGCGCTCCGTGACTGTTCGTGGGGGCCGCTGGATGTGTACAGCGCCACGGGCAAAGTCGAACTTCACAATTGTTCCCTGACGGGTTCCGACAGCGGCGGCTTCTACAACTCCGAAAACAGACTGGAACTCGCTTTCTATAACTGCACGTTCGGACAGGCGGAGACCAATTACTGGATGTTTACGGAGGGCGTGACGTTCGAGGACTGCGCGTGGAGTGAAATTGACCAGTACCCCGACTATGAGGAGGACATGTATCAAATTGAAGGCGGCCCCCGTGAAATCGTATTCGACGCCGACGCCCTCTCGGTCACGTCGTTTGACAGTATTTCCGTCGCCGAAGTCTGGTGCGGGTACGCCACCGGGAACCCCGAAGCGGGTACGCCGTCGGGTATCAGCGCGGGGGAAGTGTCCATGTCCCTGCGCTCGGACGCCACGGGCATTCTGTACGGCTACTATGACGATTACGCGGTACCGTTTCTGTGGGAGAAGAACAAGGAGAACCCCGCGAAAGTGGATATCACCACGCTTCACCACGGCGCGTTACAGGCTACCGTATACCAAGCCCAAAGTGACGCGGTGTCGCCGGGTACATGGCTGTCCCTGACGACCCCGGAAGGCGCGTTGTGGATGTACTTGAACGTATAACGAAAAGCGCGGCTGACGAGGCCGCGCTTTTTGCATAACCCCGGACGAGCCGCATAAAGTGGAACAGAATGGAGGGATGTTTCATGGAACAGCGGGAGGCGGCGGCGCGTTACCGGGAGGCGGCGTCGATACTGCCAAGCCGTTTACGTGCGGCGGCGCTGGAAGTGCCGGAGGCGCGACAGGCCATAGCGGAAGAAATCCGCTTGCGCGTCGGACAGGTCATGACAATACTGTTACCGGACGGGGAAATGTCAACCGACGCGTGGATTGAGCCGGAGGATTTGGAGACGCTGTGCGATATCGCCACGGAGTTTTCACGTTACGCGGCGGCGGAGACACTGCGGGAGGGCTTTTTGTCGGTGAAGGGCGGATTCCGCGTGGGACTGTGCGGGACGGCGGTCATGAAAAACGGCGTCAACACAAATTTGAAGCAGTTTTCGTCGGCGGTGGTGCGAATCGGGCGGGAGCGGCGCGGCATTGCCAAAGACGTGACGCCGCGACTGTTGCGTGACAATCAGTTTGTGAATACGCTGTTGCTGTCGCCGCCGGGCGGCGGGAAAACAACCCTGTTACGCGACATTGTGCGGGAGTTGTCGACGGACGGGCGGCGCGTGGCACTGATTGACGAGCGCGGGGAAGTCGCCGTAACCGTGCGCGGACAGGCACAAATGGACGTGGGGACGCATACCGACGTACTGGACGCGTGTCCGAAAGCGGTGGGCATTCCGATAGTATTAAGGGCGATGAACCCGGAGATAATCGCGGTGGACGAAATCACGGTGCCGGAGGATATCCGGGCAATTTCCATGGCGGCGGGTTGCGGCGTCGGACTGCTGGCGACGGTACACGCGTCGGAGACTGCGGAACTGTCCGAAAAGCCGCTGTATCGGGATTTGCTGGAACGGGGCATTTTCCGCCTTGCGGTACGGATTGCCCGCGACGGACAGGCGCGGCGCTACGAGGTCGAGGAACTATGAAAGCCTGCGGCGTGGTCTGTATTCTGCTGGGGGCGGTGTACGGTACGTATATCAGCGTACGCGAACGGCGGCGGAGACGGGAACTGTTGTCGGACTTATGCGGGGCGCTGTCGCGCTTGGGCGACGAAATCCGGCTGTCCCGGATACCGTTCCCGGAACTGCTGGAACATCTGTCGGAGACCTGCGGCGCGGACGCCGCAAGGTTTTTCCGGACAGTATCGGGCGGCGTACGTCAGGGGCGTACGCCGTCCGCGATTTGGATTCAGGAGGCGGACGCGCTGTCGCTGTCGGCGGTTGACCGCGCCACACTCCGCGAGTTTGCGTCTGTCCTGCGCGGCGACGAAGAACAGATACGGCGTACTGTGTCCGTACTCTCGGCGCGTCTGGAGCGGAGTTTACAGGAAATGGACGCCTCCGCCGCCGGAGATATCCGGCGTTCCGCCGCGCTGATTTTCTCCGCCGCCGCGCTGATTGTGATTTTGCTGTACTGACTGTCAGACGGGCGCGGCGTTGCTGTTCGAGAGGTATTCGCGGAACAGGACGTTGTCGGCTTTGAGCTCGGCGATGTCCTCCTCCATGCTGTCCAGACGCCGCGAGGCCTCAAGAATCGTGTCCAGCAAATTCGGCGCTTCCTGCGGCGCGTCCGCTAACGCCGCCCCTAAAGCCTCCTCCACGTTGGCCTTGTGGATGTCGCTTTTCACCAGAAATTCCGGCGCGGCCTCCGTGCCGCGATAGTAACGCAACTCCGCCTTGCTGTGCTGACAGTTGGTGTCGACACTCGTCACGTCCCAGAAAACCAGTGTCCCGGTCGTGTTGTTGACTGTCACCTTGTCCGGGTCGGTGCGCGTGACGGCGACCGGGTACGGCGAAGTGTCGCTTTGCCGCTGGTTCAGAAGCTGTACCGTACCCGCGCCGAAGTCCTTGACCCATTCGGAAATGTCAAAGACGATACGCCGGGCGTGATGTTCCCAGCGGTGTCCGAGCCGGATATCCTCTCCGGGTCCCACTCTGTATTCCCGCATTGCTCACACTCCTTTTGAAAATCTGATGTTACCGGTAGGTTCTTGTCAGCCAGTCCCGCACGAGTTCGGGGCTTCCCGGATACGATACGGTCTCTCCGTGGTGGGGATAATTGTTAGAGTACGTATAGGGAAACGCCATGAAGAACGTGTCGAAGCGGATGACCCGCCGCATGGAATCAGTCTCGTACAGGTATATATTGTAATGGTAGTCGGACAGCGGCACCGCCGCCGGAATCTGCACAGCATGATAAAAGGCCTGCTGTTCCGTGGACGCGCTCACGCGGCGGAACACACGTTCCGGGGCGTTGCTGTCCGGGCCGTACTCAAAGACAATCGTCACCGCGAACGGGGTTGTAATAAAAAACTGACCGACAAACGTGTCAAACTGCCCTTCCGGAATACGAACAAGTCTGCCCGTGCCGGTGGTGTAACGCTTGTTAAATACGCCTGTCGGAGACATGGCGGTAGCGGTCAACCCGGCGGCGAGGCCGTTTAAGAAACTCGGTTCGTGGTACGCCATCAGACCGCCTCCTCATTGGAGAATACGCCCCACAACGTAAAGTTTGTCAAGTCTGCGGCGTCGTCGGCGAGGTGGAAGCGGAACCACAGGCGGGTACCTCCCGACAGCGCGGACGGATTGACGCGGAGCAGTTCCGGGAGCGGTACCGGGTTCGTATAGGACACGCCGTCGGAACTGTACGAGGCGGAGACGTTGCCGGTAAATTCGGCGCTCAACGCGGTCAGCGCCGCCACGCCGGACAAGTCCGCGAACCACTCCAAGTCCGCCGCGATACCCGTCGCGGACATGGACGCGATAACAGACGGGTGTGCTTGCGGCGTCCGCAGATGATTGTGTAACGCTACGCCGGTGAAATATCCCTGAATCCAGCTTTCGGCGTCCATATCCATGACTAAGCCCCCCATGTGATGACGGTCTGATGTCCGGCGGCGTCCGTGATTCGGGAGATACGCCCGGAGCCGTCGCGTGTGACAGAGTACGTGTTGAGAATGCCGCCATCAAGTGTCTCGGAGAAACCGCTTGCGATATTCGAGAAGTCCAGCGCGGTGACTTTCCGCAAGCCGCTGATATCGGTGTAGCCGCTGGCGTCGACGGAGACGCCGGACGCGGAGCCGTCGGCGTTGACCTGCGTCAAGTCGAGGCCGGCGGACGTACCCTCCCCGCCGCCCGACATTCCCAGCAATGCCCGGATTTTGTCGGCGTCGTACTCCAAGCCGTCGATTGTGACTTTGCCGTCCGTGGACATGCGGATACCGATTTCCTGATTGGCGGGCGTCAGATAGCGGATGTCGAAGCCGTCCGCGCTTTTGAGAATCCACGCTTTGTTGTTGCCCTGCTGATTGCCCGCGCCGAAGCGGTCAACCGGGGAGTAAATGCCGTTGACGGGTTCAAACGAAATGGCGCGCTTGACATCTTCCGTGTAGGTGTACACCTGTACAGGGTAATTTGTGCGGGTGGTTGTCGTGAAAATGCGTTCATTCTGCGCGGTGACGGGATAGCCGTCCGCGCCGCGTGAGAGGTTCGCCACGTTCACGGGCCAGTACAGCGGAACGCCGTCCGGGTTTTTGGCCTGCGTGGTGCCGCCGCTGGGATGAGCCGTGACCCATTCGAGAGTCTGCCCTTGGGCGCGGATAAAGTTGTCATCGGATGTGTCGCCCGCCAGATATCGCACGATACGCCGCGACGTGTTGAGGGTGTCCACGGCTAAGTTAGCGATTTCCCCGGACGGGGCGTAAATGGTCTCCGCCGACAACTGCCCCGAAACGTCTACATTGCCGTCCAGCTTGATATAACCGTATAATTCCTGCTGACCGATTCCAAGCGTGATTTTGGAGTAGACTTCCCCGTGTTCGGTCACGGTGGACACGGAAAGGCTGATTCCGTTCACGGTCTGGCTGATTGCGGAAATATCGCCCTCCGCGTTCGTGACACGTGTTTCGATAGCGTCGGCGCGTTGGGAGACTGTGGAAACCTGTCCGCGCAGTCCCGACACCGTGCCGGAGATTTCGTCGGCTTCCACCTCCAGCGACGCGATACGCCGCCCGTGCGACTGTGTGAGGGTATCCAAGGCGTCGACACTCTGCCCGATTGCGTCCAGACTGCCGCTGATATCCGTCGCGGCACTGCTTGCGATTGTGTCGGCGTAATGCTTCGTGGCGGCCTCGGCGTCTAACTGGGGTTCGCGGTACAGGCGCAGAATGCCGCGCATGGTGCCGCCGTCCAACGGGAGATAATCCCCGTCCGCGACAGTCCCGCCGCCCGTACCGGTTCCGCCGCCCGTGCCGCTTTCAGATAACAGTTGTTCGGCGCGGGGGAGCATGACATTGTTGATATACGACGCGATTTCCGTGAAAAGTGACTGTATGTCGCGGCGGTTCTGGATTTCGCTGTGCTGATGGGTAGCGTAGTCGGCGGGGTCCTCCCAGTTCTTGGAGTAGCGCAGACGCGGGATAAGTTCCGGGGTTTGTTCGTCGGGCATTACTTGTCCCTCCCCTCGTAGCGGATTTGCAGTTCCACGGAATACGGCGCTAAATTTTGTCCGGCGGTATTGTTTTCGAGGCGTAATGAGAAGTGCCGGACATGCTTACATTTCGGCTTTCGCCGGAATACCGCCGCGTGGCGCGGGACACTCAAATCACGCGTTTCTAAGTTCCGGTCGGTCAGACGGTCATACCCCGCGATATGCGGACTGACAAGGTCGGCGCGGGTCTCGTAGTCGGTTTCGTAAATCACGGCGACATCGGACGGCGTGTCGGCGCGGAACGACAACAGAACTGTGTTCACGTCTTTGAGGCGGTCATAGCTTCCGAAGTTCCGCGCCGGGAACTGGTACGCTTTCCGGATAGCGCCGCCGAAGTCGTTGAACGTCGCGCCGAGGCGGACAATTTGCGCGTCGGCGTCGACCAGACACGGAACCCCGTCCCGTGCGGACAGGGCGCGGGCGTCCATGTCCGTGAAGTGGAACCAGACCGGGCTTTTGTCCGTCGATATGGAGTAGTCCCAGAGCCACACATGACCGTTGACGGCTAACCAGTAACGTTTCCCGTCGTCGAGGGAGCAGACCGCGCCGTTTCCGGCGATACGCATGTCATAGAGCAGTCCGGGGCGGGTGTCGGAGCCGTTGACTTTGCCCGACACACAGCGGACATTATTTTCCCGCGCCGCCGACGACGATAATACCTGATACACGCCGCCGGTCGTGTTGGCGAATGTCAAGTTGTTCCCGATAAGTTGCACGGACTGCGGCAGGTCACAGCCGATTTTGTCATTGACGCCGGAATAGCTGATTTCCACGCGGTGATAGCCGTTGACAATCCTGCCGGACAGGTTCAGCTTTCCGATTCTCCGCGACTGGAATACCAGAATGTCACCGTACTGTCCGCCGAATCCGGTAATATCGCCGCCGATAACGTTTACGGCGTCGGCAGGCCAGTAGGACGCGTCCGCGCCGGATTCCGTGACGCCGGACCAGTACACGGTATCCGCGCCGCCCGCGACAACGCACAGTCTTTCCCCGGTGCCGCATGCCGCCGCGTACGGACAGTTCATGATTTCGGCAAGCGCGGCGGCGTCGGACTTGCGGTACGTGATTTCCACACAAGCCGCGTTGGGCGGCGCTTGTGTGAATACCACGACCCCGGCGGCGGTGTCGGCGGTGTAATCGCGGTTCTCCGCCATGGTCAGACCGTCGACCGTGACGAGTGTCACGGCCTCGATACTCTCCGCCGGAAGGTAATACTCCCGTTGCCCGATATCCAGCGTGAACGTAATCACGGCGTCCAAGGGCGGGGCGTTGTGGAAGGTCACGGTACCAGTACGGATATCGGCCTCGTACAGCGCGGGCGTTGTCCGCGTCGTGTTGACGTACACCGCCGACACGCCGCGCAAATTCCCCGATTCCGTCACGCCCACCCCGAAAACGTTTGACTGTCCGTCCCCGGTACGGATTACGTTTTCCTGTACGTTGGACGGCGTGTAGCGGACGCGTTTGAGCGGTGACAGGCGGTTTTCGGGCTGATAGGCGTCGCCGCGCCCGGTAGCGGGGTCGGCGTTGACAAAGATTGTCGGAATGTACGCGGCGTCCGCCACGGACACCAGCGTGAACGGGGATTCCAAAGAAGCGTGCGCGGCGTTGTACGCGAGACGGTAGAAGCCGCCGACGTTCTTATAGTACAGGTCATTCCCGAAACGGAAAAATGTCCCGGCGTTGCGGGGTATATCCGTGTCCCCGGACATGCGGCGCAGTTCCTGAAAGTCGCCGTGCCACGTGTACAGGCGGGAGCCGATATGCACCAGCACACCTTCCTGAAACTGTGTGGAGGCGTAGACCACATCCGAGGCGTTGAACAGTTGCCCGGAAGAGGAACCCGCGCCCCACCCGGACGTTGCGGTTTCCTGTCCGGGACGCGACTGTAACAGGCCGTCGTCCCACCAGAGATTCACGATTTCAGGGGATTCGTTGTCTTTCAGATTGATTTCGGCGTCCCGGATATTCAGGCCGCCGTCGAGCGCCGGGAAACGGTACGTCTTTTGACGCATGCTCACACCTCCCGTCAAAAGCCGTACACATCCCGGACGGGCTGGACTTCTGCCACAAGCGCGGGTGTCAGCCGACTGAGACGCGTTTCGTATTCCTGAAACAGTGTCTTGTGCGCGAACTCGTCCTCAGTGCGCATGAGGCAGGCCGCCGCGTACAGACACGCGATACGGATTATTTCCGGGCTTTCGCCGCACTCGTATTCGTCTGACGGCGCGTCGGGAAGTTGTTCCGGGTAACGGTAATACTCGACCATGTGGACGCCTTCGGGCGTCAGGAGCGTACGCCCGCCCAAAAGCTGATACTCGTTCGTGGGTTGCAAGCCGTCGCCGGAGAGTTTCCGCACGCCGCCCGAACAGAGCCGCCAGAAATCACCGGGTAACATATGCTGTTTCCAGCCGTTGGACAATGTCTCCCCGTGTTCGAGACGGCAGATGTTGCGTTCCGGACAGGAACCCGTGCGGATGTCCAAAAGCGCCTGATTCACAAGTCCGGGAATGCGTTGGAGCAAATCCGCCTGATTGTTGTACGCGGGCGACACCGGTTCCCCCGCTACGCTGTACTGGTCTATCAGTTCGAGGACAGCCCGTTTGATGTTGCGATACTGCATAGAGCCTCCTTTCCATGACCGCCGGGGAACCCGCGAGGGGTTCCCCGTACGGCGTCAGCCGTTCGAGACCGCCGTGCCGTGATACCAGACCGCGTGAGCCTTCTCTTTCAGGATGAAGCAGTCATACAGAATACGGCCTTCGACGAGCCAGCCGGAGATTCCCGGCGGGTTGTCGTGAATCTTGTAATCCTCCAACTGCTTCGGGGCGCAGGCGGCGACGGGGTGCGTCAAAATGAACTCCGCGCCGGTCGGCAGACGCGACGCCGCCACTTTCACGATACGGGTACCGTCGACTTCGCCCATGACGCCCTTTGCAAGCATGAACTGCGACATTTCGCCGTAGCGCATGAACGCCGGGTCCTGTTTCAGCAGATTGGCGAACCGGTACGAACAGAAGCAGACACGCCCCATGTCCGGCACGTCGTGATTGCCTAACGCCTCCTGCGCGTTCAGGAACAGTTCATAGGCGTTGTTTTTGGTTGCGGCGGTGCTGGCGGTATTGCCCTTCACGCTGGCGGTCAGCGCCATTGTACGGAAAATGTAGGCGTCGTACTCCGGCACAACAACTTCCCGGATTTGCCGGGACAGGGCGCGCCCGGCGTCCATGGTCATTTGAGTCTGATTGCGGTCGGCGCGGTCAATCACGAACGAGAAAGCGCGGTCACGCGTGACGGTCAGCTCTTGGACGCTGTTTTCGAGGTCGGCGGGGGTGCCGTAACGGGACTGTCCCGAACGGGTGTAGTTATTGAGCGGCACCGTGGGAATCGAGTAGACGTTGACGGTACGGACACCCGCAAAACGGTAATCCTGATTGAGCGCGAGCGCGGCCTGAGAGGCAATCGCAAAGCGTTCGTCGACTTTCGCGGAGTAGCGCGAGGCCAGATTTACGGTAGAATTTGGCATGAACTATCCTTCCTTTCTGTGAATCAGTCCCAAGTATCGGAGTCGAAACCGCGGATAAAGTCGTCAACGGGCGCGGCGACGGTTCCGCCGCCCGACACACCCTGTACGGGGGCGTGCCGGGTCACTTCGGCGTTGTGGCGGAGAATTTCGTTTTCCCGGCGGAGATTTTCGTAGAGTGCGCGGTAGTCCGGCTCCGTGGCGACGGGCGCGGGGTTCGCCGGAACCGTTCCGGCGGCGGTGGGGACGCTTCCGGGCTGCGCGGCGGGCGAGGGGACGCTTACGGCTTGCGCGGTGTTCGCGGGGACGGTCGCGGCGTTTTGCGGGACAGTTCCCGGCACGGGGACGGGTTCCGCTTGCGCGGCGGTCACGGTTACAGGTTCCGCAAGCGGCGCGGAAACGCCTTGCGCTTGCGGCGCGGGGGTCTGATGTTCGTTCATGTGGAAACTCCTTTCTGACTGTCAAGTGTCTGTACTTGATTGACGGTGCCTGTCGGCACGGAAGCGGCGCGGAGTTCGTCTAAAAGTTCGGCCTTGCGCGGGAAGAAGCGTTCCGGGAGACGTTCAAAATACTGGATAGCGGTCAAAACACCGTCGCGGCGGAGTGCGTCGAGGGTATCCACTAACGCGGCTTCGTTGTAGGACGTGGTGCCGCCCACGTCGGCGCGGAGATTCAACCACAGATGCTTAAATGCCCGGAAATCAAAGTCTGCCGTGACGGTTCCGCCGTCGCGCCGGGTTACGACCGGGCGCGTACCGTAAAACGTCCCCATCATGTCGAGCAAGATGTGTCCGATGTCCTCTATCCACTCGTGAAGTCCGGCGCGGATGTTCTCTAACGGTATTTCGGCGTTGGTCTGCAGGAGCGCAAGCGCGGACGTATTCTCCGGGCGGGCGTTGCCGAGTTGCACGTCCGACACGCCCAGACATTCCTTGGTGTAGGCCATGGTCTTGTCAATCAGCGTGAAAATTTGTGCGCTCATCTCCGACGCCGGAAGCGTACCGGCAACGGATGTGACATTCTGACCGGGTTGCAGACCGCGAATGCCGATAGCCTGTCCGACTTCGTTTGTCCACGCGGAGATTAAATCGGCGTTGTAGACCGTGCGCGGAAACGCCATTAACTGTACGTGGCGCATAGCGGTTGCAAAGAGCGTGTTAATGAAAATCTGGTTGGGAATCAGTCCCGTAACAAGGGCGCGTCCGTGGTAATTGTTGCGCTGGCGTTCCCAGTTGCCCCACGCGAGCGGGTACACGGACAGTCCCGTGTCGATGTTCTCATAAATGACGGCTTCCCGCGTGGCCTTGGTGACGTGTACGGTTGTCTCGTGGTTGCGTTCGACTTTCGTATAGAGCAGGACATACAAGGCGGTATCGTCCGCGCCGGGAATGTCGGCGGCTTCGGCGTCGGCGAAAATCGCCTCGACGCCTCTGCCGGACTTGCGGTAACGTCTGGCCTCCCGGCGGAGATTGTCCACGCGGTCACGACCCGCTAACAGAATCCACGGCTGATTCTCCACGCGCCGGTCGGCGGGGTTGCCGAACATGACATTGATTCCGTCGACAAGTTCCATACGGATTTCCCCGCGATAATCCTGAAACGCTCCGGCTCCGCCGTAGGGACGCGCTTCCGGGTCGAACCAGAAATGTGCGCAATAGTCGCCGGTCTGCGCGCCGTCGAACAGGGCGTCACGGATACGGTACTCAAAGTGGAACTTTTCCAGCAGGTTGGACAATTCCGCGTCGGCGAATGCGGCGTCGTCGGTGTCGGAGGCGTCGAAAAGCGGCTCCACGCGCATGCGGAACGCGTTCCCGGTCAGCGACGCGATAAACAGGCTTGCGACACGCTTTAAGATATTGAACGTGGGTTTCGGTAACGCTCTCATAGCGGGCGTGTCGGGCAGGTTCAGCCACTGATTCCCGATGAAAAATTCCGTGTTCGTCTTGACAAGGTTGTACTGGTTGGGATTCTGACGGCAGTTGTAATCCCGCCCGGTTTCGTAAAGTGTCCATGCCCGCGTACGGGCGCGAGGTGTCATAGGTCATTCCTCCTGTTGATTGCGCCCGTAGGCGTCGTCCACGGTATAGTTTTGCAGTCTGCGGAAGGCGTCGAGTTCGTCACGGGCTTCTGTGTCGGCGGGGTTCGGACGCGTGCGGCGGTAGATTTGCCACCCGGCAAAAGTTCCCGCCCCGAACATCGCCAGACACGCCAGCGCCCCGCAAAATCCAATTGCAAAGTACATATCCGCTCCTTTCGTTGTTGCCCCTCCGGGCGACACGCGCCGGGTGGGGGCTTGTCATCCGTATACGTTGTAACAATCGCTGTCCGTCAGGGCGTCGCGGAAATCGTCGGCGGGATTCGGTTCGACTTCCTCCGGGGGCTTGGGAACTTCCCCGCTTTTGCCGAATAACCAGTGCAAGGCCTGTGTCGAACTGTCTACCATGTCATCGTGACGCCCCGACGGGAACGCCGTCCACTGGTCGAGATACTCTTCCAGCCAGTGCGCCGAACGCGGTAAAAAGACATGTCCGCTTTCGATAGCCGGTGACGCGCCGTAGACACGCGAACGCTTGTCGCCGCGTGGGTCGACGGGTATACAGAACATCTCCCGCTGTAGCACGTCCAGAATGGCGCTTCCGTTGGCCTTGTCCTCGATGAGTACGGCGCGGGCGGCCGGGAAACGTTCCCGCACGTCCCGTATGACAGCCAGTGTCCCGACAAAATCCAAGTGACGGTTGACGCATTCCAGCAGATAATACGATTCGTCGCGGCGTCCCCAGACGGTCACGGCTACAAAGTCGTTGTGTTCGCCGCCCTTGAAAGCGGCGTCCACGCTGACACAACATGTCCCGAACGCGTCCGGGGGCGCGTCGTAGAAGCGCCACCAGTCGCGGCGAATCAGGTTCCCGCGTTCGGCGCGGGGGCGACACTGGTACAGCGCAAGCCATGCGCGTTGTCCGCCCGTGGGGTCGTTCAGATAAGCCTCCCGGAACTGTGACAGCCACGCGGCGTCCTTGCCGAGTTCGGGACAAAGTGCCTGTCCGGGCGTACGGCCTAACGGGTCGTTGTCCTCCGCCGCCACGGGAAATCGCAACAGGCGGACACTGGTTTCCGTGCGGAGAATCCGCGCCGCTAAATCGTCCTCGTGCCACGGCGTCATAATCACAATGACTTTCGCTTTCGCCGCCAAGCGTGATTTCAGACTGTTGAGCCACTCGCCCCACAGTTTGTTGCGGTACGTCGGACTGTCCGCCTCCTCCCGGTTCTTTACCGGGTCGTCGATAATCAGCAGGTCGGCGGCGTTGCCCGTAATCCCCGACATGATACCGCGGCTGATGAGGCGTCCACGGTGTCCGGCTAACTCGTACTCCGTGGCGCGGTTGACGCCGCCGAGTGTCACGCCGGACAGTATCCCGCCCCAGCGGCTGATTTTCTCGCGGTTGCGCCGTGCGAAGCGTTCCGCGCTCTCGTCGTTGTACGACGCCAGTATGACACGCGTTTCCGGCTTGCGGACAAGTACCCACGCGGGCAGGGCTTCCGTGACGGTCATGGACTTTCCGTGTTGCGGGGGCGTCTCCAGTATCAGGATGTCGCAGGCGTTCCCGGTATCGGCCTCCAGAAACGCTTGAATCTCCCGCGCCAGAAACTCCGAAAGCCGCGTGGGAATCCACGCCGCGCCGCCCGTCAGACACAGCCACGCCGCGTAACTCCGCCGCGCCAGTTCGCGCCGCAACAGTTCGGCGCGGATATCGCCGGGTCTCATGGCGTCTCCCCGCCCGCTTCCAGACGCGCCAGCATTGCGGAAAGCTCGATGTCTGTATAGCGGGACAAGTCCCGGTCTCCGGCGGCGGGTTCCGGCGCGGGTTCCAGCATGATTTCCCGGATGAGTTCAAAGGCGCGAATCACGGTCGCGCCGCCCTTGGGGACACCCGTCTTGGGGTCGGGCTGGCCCCCGGTGGCCTCGACAATCAGCGCGTCGACAATCCGCCTCCGCGTGTCGGGGTCGTCCAGACGCTCCACGAGTTCCGGGCGCAAATTCAGACACGCCCCGGCAACCGGGCGCGGGTCTAAACACGCCTCGTTGTCCGGGTTCAAGTCCGAACACGCCCCGGCGGACATATGGCAACACCTCCTCTTTGAAAGAATAGAACGAACGTTCGATTCATGAGTAGAGAATAGCACATATGTTCTATTTCTGTCAATCAGTGAATTGCACAAAAAATCAACGCGTTTTTTCGCGTTCTGACGGTTTCCTCGATAAAAAATCTTGACATATGGGCGCGGCGGGGGTATCATACGCGTGTCGACTTCGGCGTGAATCTGTCGGAACATGCCTTTTCGGCGCGACGGTGCCGGAATCTGCCGGAACACGCCTTTTCGGATGGTGCCACTATGAAAACAAGGTTGCAAACGCGGCGCGGCTGGCGTCACTACTGGCTCGCCATGGGGCTGTTGTGCGCGGTGACGCTGGCGCTCCCGCTCGGTGCGCGGCTGGTTTTCCGCCGCACGGCGCATATCACGCTCCCGGACAGTATCGGCCTGACCGGCGCGGGCAACGGCGACGGCGCGGGCGGTCTGACGGCGGCGGTGCCGCTGGATGTCACGCCCGACACCGCGCAGGCCGTGATTGCCACGCTCTCGCGGCGTCCGCGCTACCGCCGCACGGTGACGGTGCGCCGTACATGGAGCGGCGGCGAACAGGACACGCCGCTTGTTGTCACGGTCTCCGGCGACTGGACACGCGTCGACCGTACCTTACCGGACGGGACAACCCGCCACGCCGTGACGGATAATGTCACAACGTATCTGTGGTACGGCGACGCCGGAACGATTGTTACCGTTCCGGCGGGTGCCGTCAGCGCCGACAATGAACAGTTGATTCCCACCTATGAGGACGTGTTGCGCCTTCCCAAAGAACGGATTGCGTTAGCGGACTACCACCGCATTGAATCGGGGATTGACTGTATCTACGTCGAGACCACGCAGGAGGACAGCAGGAAAGAGCGTTACTGGATAGGCGTTTCCACGGGGTTATTAGTCGCGGCGGAAATGCTGTTGGATGACAATAGTATTTACTGGATGGAGGCCGCCGAACCGGAGGAACCGCCGCCGGACGCCTTCACGCTCCCGGACGGTACAGTGTTGAGTTCGTAGCCCCGAAACGCGAAGGAACATATGTTCTATTTTTGGTGGATTTCTGTAAAAGATTGTGGAAAACCTTGTGGAAATTGTGGAAAACTTTGTATAAAGTCGTGAAAGGAGGCGTCCCGTGACCGCGCAGGAAATGTTGGACAAACTGCTCAAAGCCTACGGCGTCTATTACGACGTGGAGCGGAGACACCCCGCGCCGCCATTCGCCGCCGAAGCGTCGTTCCGGTCGCACACGGAACAGTATTTTTTAGTGCGGCGGGCGCGTCTGGCGGAGGCCGAATCCAACGAGTATGTATACTTTGCCTTGGAGGACGCGCTGACGGTGCCGTTACTCCGCGCCTTGGACGGTGCCGCGTGGAACGCCGGAACCGCCCGTATCGCCCCGCACAGAGACCATCGCAACAGTGACGTGACGCTACTGGTACTCGCGTCGCGTATCGACCCGGACGCCGCCGCGCTGGTTCCGAAACTGAAGCATTACCAGAGTTATCATTTCGGGTTTCAGGGCTGGAGCCACTACCGGCTTGCGGTCGTCGAGGCCGACACCGGGAAAATTTACTGTAACCGTCAGGCAAAGACATTACGCGGTTTCCTGAAACGGAACTTGAAGATTTAATTTGGCGCAGTCCGGGCGGGAGACTGTCCGGTGTCGCATATTCACAACCGGAAAGGATGAGACCAATTTTATGCAGGCTGTATTGATTATTGCCGCGGCTGTCGCACTGCTCATTATCGGGTATGTGGTCTACGGCAACTGGCTGGTGAAGCAGTGGGGTCTTGACCCCTCGCGCAAGACGCCCGCCCAAACTATGGAGGACGGCGTGGACTATGTCGCGGCGAAACCCGCCGTCCTCATGGGACATCACTTTTCCTCGATTGCGGGCGCGGGACCCATTAACGGCCCCATTCAGGCGTCGGTATTCGGCTGGGTGCCGGTATTCCTGTGGTGTGTGCTGGGCGGAATCTTCTTCGGCGGCCTCCACGACTTCGGCTCGCTGTTCGCGTCCATCCGCCACGACGGAAAGGGCATGGGCGAAATTATCAAGGACAACATGGGCAAACGTGCCGGACGCTTGTTTATCGTGTTTGCGCTGTTGGTGCTGATACTCGTGATTGCGTCCTTTGTCAACGTTGTCGCGGGTACGTTCGCAAGCGACCATTTCGGAATCAGCGCGAATCCCACCGGCAACGAGACAACGGCTATGATATCTCTGCTGTTTATCGCGCTGGCGGTGGTGTACGGTATCGCAACGAACCGCTTCGGACTGGGCATTGTCCCCGCCACGGTAGCCGGAATCGTGTGCATTTGCCTTATGCTGGTACTCGGCTTGAATGTCGGAATTGCCATGCCGACACTGCCTTGGATTGTCTTTATCTGCGCTTATATCACCGTGGCGTCACTGGTGCCGGTCTGGATTCTGTTGCAGCCGCGTGATTACCTGTCAAGTTTCCTGCTGTACGGCATGATGATTCTTGCCGTAATCGGCATTCTGATTTCGGGATTCACCGGAAGCGCCACATTTGAAATCCCGGCGTTCACCGGCTGGAGTACGAAAATCGGTACCCTGTTCCCGGCACTGTTCATCACGGTGGCCTGCGGCGCGTGTTCGGGCTTCCACTCTCTGGTTGCGACCGGAACCACGTCCAAACAACTCAACAGTGAAGCGGACGCGAAACCCATTGGTTACGGCTCCATGCTGGTTGAATCGGCGCTTGGTGTGGTGTCGCTGATTGCCGTTGGCATGGTATTTACAAAGTACGTCAACGGCGAATTTGGCTCGCCGTCGGTGGCGTTCGCGTCGGGAATCGCAACGATGTTCGGCGACGAAACGTCGTCGATTTACAACACTGTCCGCGCCCTGCTGACACTGGCTGTGTCCGTGTTCGCGCTGACAAGTCTGGACACCGCCACGCGTCTTAGCCGCTTCATGTTCTCGGAACTGTTCCTGAAAGAGGGCGAAACGTCTTGGCACGACGCCACCGGCGTTCGGAAGCTCTTGACACATCCCCTGTTCGGCACGCTGATTATGGTTGTTATCGGCGGGACACTGGGCGCGTTGAAGCTGTCGCAAATCTGGGCACTGTTCGGCGCGGCGAACCAACTGCTGTCGGGACTGGCTCTGCTGGCTGTGGCGGCGTGGCTCGGCAACGTCGGCAAAAACAATAAAATGTTCTACGTCCCCATGTGCTTCATGCTGGTTGCCACGCTGTGCAGTCTGTGTCTGACGCTCAAAGCGAAATTCGGCCTCATTGGCGCGGGCGGCGCGATGTGGGGCGACTACTTCCAGCTTGTTTTCGCGGCGGCTATGGTCGTTTTGGCGGTCATTCTGGCGGTCGAGGGCGTGCAAACAATTATGAAACAGCAAAAGGGCGTCAAGGCCTGATTTCCATAACAAAGCGCCGATTCCCGAAGCGGGAACCGGCGTTTTCGCTTACCGGGACAGAATGGACATTGCGCGTGTCAGCGTACGCGGAAGCTCATGCAGTCGGTACACTCAACTTCGGTCGGGTGTTCCTCGTGGGTGCCGACTTGGATACTGTCAAGGGCGCAAAATTCGGCGTCCTCGCAGTGATGGGCGCAGGAATCGACCGTGCAGTGAATGCTATGGTTGGGCTTGCAATTGTCGTGCATACTCATGATACTACCTCCTGATTTCAGAAACGCGGAGGCGTTTCCAGTGCTTTGAGTATGCCCGTTTTCCGCGACGCCATACGCAGTCGGCAAAAGTTCTGATTTTTCCGTTTTTTTCCGCGTTTGTCACCAAAATGTTTCTGGTATTCTCCGCGACAACGTGGTAGAATGTCCGTGAACACGAAAGGGGGTGTTTTTTATGATGAACGTTGTCTGGATTATCGCTATAGTTGTCTTTGGCATTGTGGAAGGCCTGACGACTGGTTTGGTGTCCGTGTGGTTTGCCATTGGCTCTATTGCGGGACTGATTGCCAGTGTCATGCACTATGGCGCGTTGAAACAGTTGGCGGCGTTTGTCGTGGTGTCGGCGGTCGCGCTGGCGGCGACGCGTCCACTGGTGCGGAAGTACGCCGCCCAAGGCTATACGCGGACAAACGCTGACCGCGTTATCGGTCAAATCGGACGTGTCACGGAAGCCGTCGACGCCGAAACCGGTTCCGTCTACGCCGACGGCAAGACGTGGACGGCGCGCAGTGCCGACGGAACCGTACTGCCCATGGAAACACCTGTCCGCGTCGAACGCATTGAGGGCGTCAAACTCTATGTGACAAGGGCGTAACAGAAGGAGGATATATTATGCCGGGATTCGGTAGCACACTGGCCATTTTGCTGGTACTGATTATCATTCTTGTGATGATTGTGCAGAACATCATCATTGTACAGCAGTCCAAGGCCTTTGTCGTGGAGCGCTTAGGCGCGTTCTACGATGTCTGGCACGTCGGTTTACACTTCAAGGTACCGTTCATCATGCGCGTGGCAAAGAAAGTCTCCCTCAAGGAACAGGTCGCCGACTTCGCGCCACAGCCCGTTATCACCAAAGACAACGTCACAATGCAGATTGATACTGTTATCTACTTCCAGATTACAGACCCCAAACTGTATACGTACGGCGTCGACAATCCCATGAATGCCATTGAAAATCTGACCGCCACGACGCTTCGGAACATCATTGGCGACATGGAGCTTGACCAGTCCCTGACAAGTCGTGATACTATCAATACGCGTATGCGGGCGATTTTAGACGAGGCCACAGACCCGTGGGGAATCAAGGTCAACCGCGTGGAACTCAAAAACATCATCCCGCCGCGTGAGATTCAGGCCAGCATGGAAAAGCAGATGAAGGCCGAACGCGAACGCCGGGAAGCGATTCTGCAAGCGGAAGGACAGAAGCAGTCACAGATTCTGGTAGCCGAGGGCGAGAAGCAGTCGGCGATTCTGCGGGCGGACGCCGAGAAACAGGCCGCGATTCTGCAAGCCGAGGGACGCCGGGAAGCCCGTATTCTGGAAGCCGAAGCGGAAGCACAAGCCATTCTGAAAGTGCAACAGGCCATGGCGGATTCTCTGCGACTGCTCAACGCGGACGCGCCCAATGACCAAGTTGTGAAGCTCAAAGCGCTGGAAGCTATGGCGAAACTCGCCGACGGCAAGGCGACGAAAATCATTGTGCCGTCGGAAATCCAAGGTCTGGCGGGGCTTGCGGCGTCGGCGCGTACTGTCTGGGAGACCTGCGACCCGGAATAATCGCCCCCTGTTGACCGTTACAGTACAACCCTCTGACACGGCTTTCCGCGTCAGAGGGTTTCCTGTAAGGCGAAAACAGTTCGTCATTTTGCACAAACTATCCGGGCAAATCTTCGTCAAGCAAGTCTTGCGCCTCCTGTATCTTCTCCTTGACATGCGAAATCAGGCCGGACACATAGGGGTCTGTTTTCCGGCGCTCGTAGAGTCCCGACAGCGACTGCATAAGCAAATCCAGCGCCTTTTTGGCGTCGCAGTCCACCACTATCCCGTACAGGAACACTTCCCCGATACGTTCCAGAATGTCGGCGCGGCAGAAATCGTCCTCCTCCGGACGGTTCACGGCGTCCAGCGCCCGGAAATACAGCCGCACCGCGTAACGTTCATTCTCCGCCACGTACAGCCCGAACCGGTACATATCGCCCAATTTGTAAAGACAGTTCGGGTCGTCGTACAGAAGCACGCCCAAATTGTAGTAGTGATACGCTTTCCCGTAATCGGGCGGCTGATGGCGTCCGTAGTAGTAACAGTAACCGAGATTGCACAGGGCGCGGCGTTCGCCGGCCTCCGCCGCGATTTCGTAGAGTTTCACGGCCTGTTCGTAGTCCTGTTTCAGATAGGTGCCGTTATAGTACAGCGTGCCGAGATTCAGCGCCGCGCCGGGGTGTCCGTACTTCATGCAGAGCCGGTAACAGCGTATCACGGTTTCCATGATATCGGGGAAGCGTGTACATTCGTGATGTTCGCACGCCCACTCGAACACCGCGTCATAGTTCTGCTCCGACAGAAAACCGGACAATTCCTCGATATCGTCCACGAATGTTTCCGCGTAATGCCTCCATTCGGCGTCCTCGTCGGCGTCGTACTCGTCCGCCGTGATAGTCCGGAGGATACTTTTTGTCCGGCTGACCGGAAACGGCGCGGTCTCCTCCGTGTAGAGGCTGACCGCCTCCACGACGCCCTTGTGCAAATGATTGGCGTGTCCGAACGGAATCAGTACGTAACTGTTCACCGGTATGTCCTCGTCGGAGAGATAGTAGTACAGTTTGTCTATATTTTTGGGACGCACCAAACAGTAACGGTATTGCACAGTGTGTCACCTCCTGTCCGAAGCGTCATTATAGCATGTCCACGCGGCGCTTGCAAGGCGTCAAGGCGTTTCCGTCAAATTGACGAAAAAATTTCCCCTGACACGAGATTTTTTCTTTACCTCGCGGCGGTTTCGTGATATAATAAAATATTATCGTATTGAGCGCGGGAAGGGGGTACAATGTGAAGTTCAGGAAATGGGACACCGCCGCGCCGAATCCGGCGGCGGCCTCCGTACTGCGGAAGGCCGGATATCCGTCCCTGCTGGCGCTGGTACTGTCGGCGCGGGGCGTGGGTTCGGTCGCCGAGGCCGAAGCCGCGCTGGCACAGGAAAGCCGCCTGTCCATTTCGCCACTGCTCATGAAGGACATGGACAGGGCGGTAGAGAGAATCCAGCGGGCAATTCACGACGGGGAGACTGTCGCCGTGTTCGGGGACTACGATGTGGACGGCATTACCTCCACCGTGCTTCTGACGGACTATCTGCAAAGCCGGGGCGTACATTGTCTGCGGCACATTCCGCGCCGCATTGAGGACGGTTACGGCCTCTCCTCCGAGGCCGTCGGACATTTGCGCGAGCAGGGCGCGTCCCTGATGATTTCCGTTGACTGCGGCATTACCGGCAACGAGGAAGTAGCGTACGCGAACTCTATCGGGCTGGATGTCGTGATTACGGACCACCACGAATGCAAGGAGACACTGCCCGACGCCGTGGCGGTTGTCGACCCGCACCGCCCCGACTGTCCGTACCCGTTCAAGTATCTGGCGGGGGTGGGCGTGGCGCTCAAACTCGTTATGGCGCTGGGCGGCGACGACCACGCCGACGAACTCTTTGCGCGTTACTGCACACTGGCGGCAATCGGGACTATCGCGGATGTCATGCGCATGGAGGGCGAGAACCGGACGATTGTCTCCCGCGGGCTGGACGCGTTGCCAAGTACGGACTTTCCGGGCGTACACGCGTTATGTCAGGAGGTGGGACTGTGGGGGAAGCCGGTGTCGTCCATGCAAATCGGATTCATATTAGCGCCGCGAATCAACGCCGCCGGGCGTATGGGACAGGTCAACTTAGCCGTGGACTTGCTCGAATGCCGCGACCCGGCGCGGGCTGAGGAACTTGCCAAGGCGCTGTGTGCGCTCAACCGCGAGCGGCAGACCGTCGAACAGGAAATCTTCACCGACGCCGAGCGACAGATTGAACAACTCCCGCCCGACCAGCGACACGCGTTAGTATTATCAAGCGTGGACTGGAACCAAGGCGTTGTCGGGATTGTGGCGTCACGGCTGACGGAAAAGTATGGCTGTCCGACTTTTATGATACAGTTCAGGGATGATGTCGGGAAGGGTTCTTGCCGGACATGCGGCGGATTCAACCTGTTTACCGCGCTGGAATCGTGTTCCGACCTGCTGGAAGGTTTCGGAGGCCACGCTTTGGCGGCGGGGTTCACAATCCGAAAGGAGAACCTGTCAGCGTTCCGGGAACGCGTCAACGCGTGTGTGAAACAGCGTTTGGGCGCGGAGCCGTGCGGGGCGTCCCTGCACATCGACGCCGTGCTGACCTCCCCCGGCGACGCCACATTGGAACAGGTCGACGCCCTTGACCGTCTCGCGCCGTACGGCACCGGCAATCCGCGTCCGGTGTTCGCGCTGATGGGCGCGGTGGCGGAGAGCGTCCAGAGTGTCGGACAGGGGCGGCATATGAAATTCCGCATTGTCAGGGGAAGGGGCGCGATGCGCTTCGACGGCATTTTCTTTTCCGCCACCGAGGAGGAATGCGGCATTCGGGAACACATGCGCGTCGACGCCGCGTTCTACCTGCAACCGAACACGTTTCGCGGCACCACGTCGCTACAGTTACAGATACTCGATATCCGCCCGTCGTTATGCGCGAGCCGGGGCGAACAGGAATCGTTAGACCTGTTGAACCGTCTGACGGACGGCGACCGCCTCCACCCGCACGAAATACAGCGCCTGAACGCGTCGCGGGAGCAGTTCGCGGACTGCTGGCGGGCGCTGGAACGCCTCTTCCGGGTCGCCGAAGCGGACACGGAAATTGAAATCGACACGTTGCCCTGTCTGCGGGAACTGGCGGAGGACATGGGCGGGTGTGAAAGTTTTTTACGCGCCGCGCTGGCGCTGGCGGTCTTTGAGGAGCGCGGCCTGATTCGCGTCACCGAACACGGGGACAGTATGACCATTGCCATGTTACCGCGTCAAGGGAAAGTATCGTTGAACGCCTGTCCCTATTTGGCGCGCCTGAAAACTGACAGAGAGTGAGGGGATTTTCTATGACGGGCGGAACTGTCAACACGACGAAGGAACACGAGGCACAAGCAAAGCCGGATGACGTGCCGTCCGGCGTCACGGAAATGACCCTTTCCGTACGGGAACGGTACGAACAGCTCGAAAAAACAGTGCGGGACTACAATCCACAGGCGGACTTTGACCTAATCCGAAAGGCGTACGAGTTCGCGGAGAAGGAACACCGCGGACAGTTGCGCAAGAGCGGGGAACCGTACATTATACACCCCATTGCCGTGGCGCAGATTATCGCGGAGTTGAAACTTGACTCGGAATCGCTGGCGGCGGCGCTGCTACACGATGTCATTGAGGACACCCCCGCCACACACGCCGATGTTTCGCGCCTGTTCAGCCCGACTATCGCCGACCTCGTGGAGGGCGTCAGCAAACTGACGCGCATTCAGTACGACACCGTGGAAGACGAACAAATGGAGAACTTCCGCAAAATGCTGATGGCCATGAATCAGGACATGAGGGTCATTATCATCAAAATCTGTGACCGCCTCCACAATATGCGGACTATGGACTTTCAGCCCCCGGCGAAACAGCGTCAGAAGTCCTTGGAGACCATGGAAATTTACGTCCCGATTTCGTACCGTCTGGGTATCCGGCGCGTGAAATCGGAGTTGGAGGACTTGTCGCTAAAGTACCTTGACCCTATCGCGTACGAGGAAATTATGGAGCGTACCGAGCGGCGGCGCGAGTGGTACGAGGAGCAAATGCGGCAGGTCGCCGAACAAATCCACGAATACCTTGCCGCCCAGCATATCGACAATGAAGTGTTCGGACGCATGAAGCACCCTTATTCGATTTACCGCAAGACGATTATGCAGAACCGCGCCATTGACGATATCTTTGACCTGTTCGCCTACCGGGTTGTCGTCAACACTGTCGGCGACTGCTACCACGTCTTAGGCCTTATCCACGACTTCTACAAGCCGATTCTGGGACATTTCAAGGACTATATCGGCAACCCGAAACCCAACGGCTACCAGTCCCTTCACACAATCGTCATGGGTACGCACGGCTACCCGTTCGAGGTGCAAATCCGCACGAAAGAAATGCACCAAGTAGCCGAATTTGGCGTGGCGGCGCACTGGAAGTACAAGTACAGTCAGGAAGGCATGAAACTGGGGCCGGATGACCATTACGACGAGGACTATCAATGGGTGCAACGCCTGTTGGAGAATCAGGACGGCGCGGAACCCGAAGATTACATTCACTCCCTGAAAGTCGACCTGTTCAACGACAAAGTGTTTGTGTTCACGCCGAAAGGAGAGGTGTTAAGTCTCCCGGCGGGCGCGACCCCGATTGACTACGCCTACGCGATTCACTCCGACGTGGGAAACAAAATGGTCAGCGCCACCGTCAACCGGAAAATTGTCCCGCTGGACTACGTACTCAAAAACGGCGACCGCGTGGAAGTACGGACTTCCCCGACTTCCAAGGGACCAAGCCGGAACTGGTTGCAGATTGCCAAGTCCAATCAGGCACGGAGTAAAATTCGCCAGTGGTTCCGCAGGGAAAAGCGGGATGAGAACATTATCGCCGGGCGTATGGCGTTCGAGGAGGAGTTGAAGCGTTTCAATTTACGTCTGAAGGACGCCACCACGCCGGAAATGCAGGAACTGCTTTTCAAAAACACGGACTATCACAATTTAGAAGACCTGTACGCGGCGATTGGCTACGGCGCGTTCACGGCGCACAAGGCCGCCATGCGCGTCGAAAACGAGTACCGCCGCACACAGAAGCAGAAGCGTTTGGAGGCCGCGCCGCCCGAACAGGAACCTACGCCCCCCGCCGAACCCGCCCGCACGGAACCGGGTATCATTGTCGGCGGACTGGAAAACTGTCTGGTGAAATTCGCCCGCTGTTGCGCGCCGGTGCCGGGTGACGAAATCCGGGGCTTTATCACGAAGGGCTACGGCGTATCGGTACACCGTGCCGACTGTCCGAACGCGTCGCCGGAGCGGATGTCGCAAGCGCCGGAACGCTGGGTAAAAGTGTCGTGGGGGACGAAACTTGAGGAAACGTATCCGGCGGCGGTGGAGGCCGTATGCCGCAACCGTCCGCGCCTGACACTCGATATCGGTTCCGCGCTGGAGGACACGTTAGCCACGGCGCGGGGCGTACACATTGAGGTTACAAGTGACGACCTTGCCGTGTGCCGTCTGGATTTGCGTGTCCGCGACAAGACGGAGGTTGACCAAATCATGAAAAAGGTTATGCAGGTTTCGGGCGTGTTGAGCGTGAAGCGTCCGGCAAAGTGACGGATAACGCGCAAAGTATCCGGCGAAATGACGAACGAAAGGAAGAACAACTATGCGGGCAGTGGTGACACGTGTCAAGAGCGCGTCTGTACAGATTGCGGGGGAGAGCGTCGGCGAAATCGGGACGGGGTATCTGATTTTGTTAGGCGTCGCCCCGGAGGATAACGAGGCCACGGCGCGGAAATTAGCCGACAAAATTTGCAATCTGCGCGTTTTCGAGGACGAAAACGGGAAAATGAATCTCAATCTGGAACAGGCCAACGGCGCGTTGCTGGTGGTGTCGCAATTCACGCTGTACGCCGACACATCGTCACGGCGTCCGGGCTTCTCGCGGGCGGCGAAACCTGACCACGCCGCGCCGCTGTACGAATACTTTATGCGTTGTTGCCGGGAACGCGGATTCCGCGTGGAACACGGCGAATTTGGCGCGGACATGCAGGTTTCGTCTGTAAACGACGGCCCCGTGACTATTCTCTTTGACACAGAACGCGAAAAATGACAGGGGGACATTCCTTTGAAAGTGCAATGCTTACAGGTGGGAGCGATTGAGACGAACTGTTATCTGCTCTGCGATGAGGCCGCGCAAGTGTGCGCAATCGTCGACCCCGGCGACGAGGCCGCGAGAATCGCGGCGGCGGTGCGGAAAAGTGGCTGTACGCCGTCGGCGGTTCTGCTGACACACGGACACTATGACCACACGGGCGGCGTCGCCGAACTGCGCCGGATGTGGCCGGGGATTCCGGTGTACCTGCACCGCGAGGACACCCCCGACATGGGCGCGCCGGAAATGCTGTTCCCGACTGTCCCCGGCACGACACACTATGCCGAGGGCGATACTGTCAGCGTCGGCGGACTTACTGTGAAAGTCCTGTACACCCCCGGACATTCCAAGGGTTCCGTATCGCTACTCTGTGACAATGTTCTGTTCAGCGGCGACACATTATTTGCCGGTGACTGTGGGCGTACCGACTTGTGGGGCGGCGACATGGAGCAGATGTTACACTCGTTAGGGCGTCTGGGACTGCTGGACGGGGACTTGACGGTGTGTCCCGGACACATGGAAACGTCATCACTCGAACTCGAACGGAAGCGCAATCCGTGGGTGCGGCAGGGAATGCGGATGTTGCGGACATGAAGTTAGAGCTTCGCGGACACGATGAGCGGTACACGGTCGAACAGAGTATGTTAAACCTGTTTCCGGGGGAACTGCCGGTGTATGGAACCGTGACGCGTGACGAACCGTGCTGGGCGGTCGTGGAACTGTCGGAGGCGGGCGACTGCGCGACGGTGACAGTAGAGTTATCGCGCAACGGCGCGACGGCGCGGCGTACGTGGTCGGAAATGCTGTCCGGCACGGACTACGAGCGGGAAGGGGTACGGCGTCGGGGAATCGGGCGTTGCTTCTACGAGGCGGCGACGGCTGTCACGGGCGAGAAACCGCCGTGGGGCATGCTCAGCGGCGTACGCCCCGACAAACTCGTGACGGCGGCGTTACTGTCGGGGCGGAGCGACGCCGACGCCGTGCGGATGTTGCGGGACACCTACGCGGTCACGCCCGAACGCGCCGCGCTGGCACTCGAAACGGGACGTATCGCCGCCCGTACGGCGTCGGGGCTTGACAGGCGGGATATCGCGGTATATGTCGGGATTCCGTTTTGTCCGACACGCTGCGCGTACTGTTCTTTTGTCAGTCAGTCGGTGGAAAAGAGTTTCGGACTGGTGGAACCGTATGTAGAGGCCTTGACACGGGAACTCCGGGAGGGCGGCGCGTTGGCGCGGCGTCTGGGCTTGCGTGTGCGTACGTTCTACATGGGCGGCGGCACGCCTACCACGCTGTCGCCGGGACAGTTGTCCGGCGTACTCGACGCCTTTGAAACCGCGTTCGACACCTCGTACTGTGTCGAAAGAACCGTGGAGGCCGGACGCCCCGACACCATCACGCCCGAAAAAATGTCGGTACTCCGGGAACACGGCGTCGACCGCGTGTCGGTGAACCCGCAGAGTATGAATGACCATGTTTTACAGGCAATCGGGCGGCGACACGCGGCGGCGGATGTCGTGCGGGCTATGGAACTCTCCCGCGGGTTCCGACACGTCAACATGGACATTATCGCCGGACTTCCCGCCGATACCCCGGACGGCTTCGCGGAAACGTTGCGGCGCTGTATGGAGTTCGCGCCGGATAATCTGACTGTCCACACACTGGCGTTAAAAAAAGGCAGTCGCGTCTTGACGGAAGGCCTGTCGATTCCCGACGCCGACGCGGTGCGGGAAATGCTCGACTTTGCCGCGCCCACGTTGCGCGGTGCCGGTTACGCGCCGTATTACCTGTACCGTCAGAAGTACATGTCGGGCAGTTTCGAGAATATCGGCTGGTGCCGTCCGGGCGCGGAATGTCTGTACAACATTGTGATTATGTCGGAACTGTGTACCATTTTTTCTTTCGGGGCGGGCGGCTCCACGAAGTTAGTTGACCGCGACACAAACCGGATACAACGTCTTTTTCATCCGAAGTACCCGGAGGAGTACATTTCGCGTACGGCGGATTTTGAGGCGGTCGCGGCGTTTTACGAGAACAGGAGGCTTTTAACATGAACGATAAGATTTACGCTTTGCTGGACACGGCGAAGAAAACGGCGTCGGAACTGCGCCACGCGGCGTCGAGTGTGGGCTATCTGGCGCGGAAGGAGACCCGGAAAGCCGCTTCCAACGCACAGTTGAACTTACAGATTCTCTCGAAACAGCGCGAGATTCAGTCGGCCTATCAGGAACTCGGCAAACTGATGTACGACAAGCACACCGGCAACGCCCCGGAATCCGACAACCTCATGGAGAAGTTAGAAGCGCTGGACGCGTTACACTTGGAAGTCGCGGAACTGGAAAAGCAGTCGGGTCGGGTGTTCGTGGTGAAAACGTGTCCGACGTGCGGCGCGGAACGCAAGGACGGGGACGCCTATTGCCGTACGTGCGGCGAGAAGCTCAAAACGGAATAAAGCTCCCGGCGCTTCCATAAGCTAACGACAAAGAACCGTCCGACGGACGGCACGGAAAGGGACTCGGCGACATGGCAGAACCGAAAAAGCAATCATTTTTAGGCGGCGCGGCGATATTGGCGGGCGCGGCGCTGGTGGTCAAGCTGATTGGCGCGGCCTACAAAATCCCGCTCAATAACATTCTCGGCGCGGTCGGCAAAACCTACTTCAATACCGCTTACTACATTTACAACGTACTGTTGACGATTTCCACGGCGGGACTGCCGCTGGCGATTTCGCGCCTGACCAGTCAGGCCTACGCGCAGGGACGCGAAAATCAGAAGCGTAAACTCTTTCAGGTGGCCTTGCGGATGTTCTTTGTGTTAGGCCTTGCGGGGTCACTGTTCATGTTTACGCGGGCGGGCTGGCTCGCGGCGCGGCTCAATAATCCTATGGCGCGTTTACCGGTCAAGGCACTGGCACCGGCTGTCTTTTGCGTGTGTCTGCTGGCCTGTATGCGCGGCTACACGCAGGGACAGGGCAACATGACCCCGACTGCCGCTTCCCAAATCTTGGAGGCCATGTGTAAGGTCTTTATCGGTCTCCCGTGCGCGTGGTACGTGATTCATCTTGGGTTCGGACTGGACGCGGGCGCGGCGGGCGCAATCTTAGGCGTGACTGTCGGCACGGTGCTTTCGATGTGCTTCCTGATATTCTACCTGACCCGCCACAGAAGCCGGGTACTCTCGTCGGATATCCCAGACAGCGGCGGCGCAATCTTAAAGAGTATCCTTGTCATCGGCATTCCGATTACGCTTAGCAACTCCGCCATGAGCATTATTAACATTGTCGACACAACCGTTGTCATGGGACGCTTACAGGCGGGGCTACACTTCACCGAGGAACAGGCCGCCGCCCTGAACGGTCAATACGGGTTCGCCATGGACATGATTAACATGGTTGTGGCGTTCGCGTACCCCGTGACGATGAGCCTGTTACCCACGGCGTCGGCGGCGTTAGCGCGGCGCGACACCGCCGAAGTCGACCGCATTGTGTCGACGGCGTTCCGGGTCATTGTGGTACTGGCACTCCCGGCGGGAATCGGGCTTTCGGCACTGTCTACGCCTATCATGCGCGTGATTCTCCCCGCGCAGCAGAGCGCCGCGTTAGCGGCGGGGCCGCATTTGCGGATACTCGGTATCGCCTGCGTGTTAATTTTCCTGATGATTCTGACAAACGCGATTTTGCAGACCTACGGGCGGGAATTGATACCCATTTTCACAGTTGTGGCGGGCGGCGTCACGAAAGTGACCATGAACTATTTCCTTGTTGGCACACCCGAAATTAATATCAAGGGCGCGCCCATTTCCACACTCTGCTGTTACACCGTGATTGTCGTCTTGAACCTGATTTTTGTATGGGTGTACTCCCCGGAGAAACCGCGCTATGTGGCGTTGTTCCTGAAACCGCTGGCGGCGTCGGCACTGATGGGCGGCGCGGTCTGGGCGGTGTACGGGTTCGCCTCGCGGTTGCTTGGCGGCGTGACATTCGCGCAAAACGCGCTTTGCACGTTCTTGGCGATTGGCGTCGGCGGGGTTGTGTACGGCGTACTGGTTATCGCGCTGGGCATTCTCCGCGCCGACGACTTACGCGCCATTCCGCACGGAAAGACACTGATTCGTATTTTGCGCCTGCGCTGATATGTGTCACCCTCTCCCGGCGACGGGGGAGGGTTCGCCGGACAGAAAAAACTTGCAAAAGGGGACAAACTATGATACATTTTCCCGATAAGGAGCGCTACAGTTGGGACGACCTGTTACAGATTGTCCGCGACCTGCGTTCGCCGGAGGGCTGTCCGTGGGACAGAGTGCAGACACACGCTTCCATACGGCGGAACTTTCTGGAGGAAACCTATGAGGCCTTGGACGCCATTGACCATGACGACGCCGACAACATGCGGGAGGAATTGGGCGACGTGCTGTTACAGGTAGCCCTTCACGCCCAAATGGAACAGGAGCGCGGACGTTTCGACATGTCGGATGTGGTCGACGCGGTGTCGCGGAAACTGCTGTACCGTCACCCGCACGTATTCGGGGGCGCGGAGACCGCCGCGAACAGTGAACAGGCGCTCAGCAACTGGGAGGAGCGCAAGCGGAAAGAAAAAGGCTTCGAGCGGGTATCGGACGCCATAGAGGCGGTGCCGCACACACTCCCGGCGCTGTGGCGGGCGGAGAAAGTCCAGAAGAAGGCGGCGAAAGCCGGTTTTGACTGGGCGGAAGTGTCCCACGCGCTGGAAAAGGTACAAGAGGAAGTCGGGGAACTGCGGGAGGCGTTGGAACTCGGCGAGACGGACGGCGTACGCGAGGAGGCCGGAGACGTACTGTTTGCGGCTGTGTCCGTACTGCGGATGTGCGGCCTTGACCCGGAGGACGCGTTACACCGTACCTGCGACAAATTTGAGCGCCGTTTCCGGGGCGTGGAGGAGACAGCGGACAAGCCCCTTTCGGAGTACACGGAGGCGGAACTTGTCGCGCTTTGGAAGCAAGCCAAACAGGCGGAACATCATTAAAGCATAACGGAGGACTTACCATGAATAAAAACGAACTTGTCAGCGCGGTGGCGGACGCCGCCGACCTCTCGAAAAAGGACGCCGACGCGGCAATTACGGCCTTGGTGGATGTCATTACACAGGCGTTACGCGAGGGCGACCGGGTACAGTTAGTGGGCTTTGGCACGTTTGAAGTCCGCAAGCGTGAGGCGCGTATCGCCCACAACCCCCACACCCACGAGCCGATGGAAATCGGCGCGACGGTGGTTCCGGTGTTCAAGCCCGGCAAGATTCTCAAAGACACCGTGTCCCACAGAGGTTGAGCGTATGCGGCTGGACAAGTATTTGAAAGTGTCGCGTCTGGTGAAGCGGCGCACGGTAGCCAATGAGGCCTGCGACCACGGACTTGTGGAAGTCAACGGGCGTCCGGCGCGGGCGTCGTACGAGGTCAAGCCCGGCGACCGTATCACATTACGCGTCGGGGCGCGTACGCTGACTGTGGAGGTGCTGACGGTACAGGAATCCGTGCGGCGCGAGGACGCCGCCGGAATGTACCGGGAAGTGTGAACACCGCCGCGAGGCGACAGAAGCGGGGCAAGCGTCGCCGTAAGGCAACGGAGGCGGAAACCCGCTTCTAATCCGTGTCCGCCCGGCATAAGCTGACAGCAAAAAGGGGGCGGCGCGGCATGAGTGAAGTAACAGGCGGGGCGCACCGGGTCGAAATTCTGGGGCGGGAAAAGCTGACTGTCTCCGGCGTCGAGGACGTGGAACGCTTTGACGAAGGCGGGATTGTGATGTCCACGGCGGCGGGGACACTCATCATCACCGGTTCGGAACTGCACATCGGGAAGTTGTCACTCGACGGCGGGGAACTCCATGTGGACGGAAAAATAGATTCCGTGTCCTACGAGGACGCCCCGCCCGAACGCGGCGGCGGCTTTCTGGGGCGGCTGTTCGGATAACCATGGAACTGCTCATCACCCGCCAACTGGTACAGTTTCTGCAATCCGTCCTTCTGGGGCTTTCCGCCGGGGCGCTCTATGACGTGTTGCGCCCGTTCCGCGCCCTGCTCCCGCGTCTGACAGGCCTGCTCGATTTCCTCTACGGCCTGACATTGACGCTCACGGTCATTGCCTTTCTGCTCCGCCCCGCCGACGGCGAATTAAGGGGCTACATGCTCTTGGGCGCGGCGGGCGGACTGATTCTGTTTTTCGGCGTTTTGTCGCGTCCGCTGCGACCGGTATGGGGTTTCTGGGCTGGGACACTCGCCCTGATGGTCAAACTTCTGCTTTCCCCGCTGATTCGCCTGAAAGATTTTTCAAAAAAATCCGCCCGCGGCGGAAAAAACCTCTTTCATTTTGCGGAGAAATGTTATACAATAAAGAGAGGCTTTCGGCGGCCTCGCGCCGCAAGGCCGATACGCAAGACAGGAGGTGTCACGCATGGCTCGGAGAAGAAGCAAGGCGCAACGAAAGCCGCGTCATGTAAACATCGTGGTCATCGTGCTGGTCGTGGTCATTCTGGCGGCGATGGGCTGGCGGCTCAACGGACTGCGTACGCAGTTGGAAACCGCACGCTTCGAGCGCGACCGGTATCAGGACCAAGTGGAGGTCATGGAGGAAAAAAACGCGTCCATATCCGCTGACATCGAGGAGGGCGTCACGGAGGAGAAAATTGAGGAAATCGCCCGCAATGACCTTGGCATGGTGCTTCCGGGCGAGTACGTTTTCTACAACACGGGCAACACAGGCGGCTGACCGCCGCCGCGCAATTACAGGGAAGGAGAACATAACGGATGGAGCCGCAGGCAGAGACGATTCAGGTCGGAGCCGTTCTGGAGGGCAAAGTAACATCTATCATGAAGTTTGGGGCGTTCGTGGAGCTGGACAATCGCCGGTCGGGACTGGTACACATTTCCGAGATTGCCAATACCTTTGTCAACGACGTGCGCGACTTTCTACAGGAGGGGCAGACCGTCAAAGTGGTCGTGCTGTCCACCGATAACGGGAAAATCAACCTCTCCATTAAGAAAGCCCTGCCGCGTCCGGCACCGGGCGGCGAGAGGCCGCGGAATGACCGTCCGCGTCCCGCGTCGGGCGGCCGTACATACGCCCGCACACAGGGGGAAACACTGCCGCCGTCCGGCGACCAAGCCTTTGAGGACAAATTGAAGCGCTTCCTCACCTCCTCCGAGGGGAAAATGGCTGACCTGAATCGGAGCGTTGACGGCAAACGCGGCGGACGCAGAAGAAGATAACACTACTATAAATCCGGGGGAAATTAATCCTGATGTATCTGATAAAGACATTCAACAAAATCGCGCCGGAAGGCCTCGCACGCTTTCCGGAGGAACGTTACCGCTACGGGGAGAACTATACCGGGGAGGACGCTATTTTAGTCCGCTCGGCGAATCTGCTGGAATACCCGTTCCCGAAAAATCTGGTTGCCATCTCCCGCGCCGGGGCGGGCGTCAACAATATCCCCGTTGACCGCTGTTCACAGTCGGGCGTGGCGGTGTTCTCGACGCCCGGTGCCAACGCGAACGCCGTCAAGGAACTTGTCCTTTGCGCCATGCTCATGGGTTCCCGCGACGTGACAGGCGCTATCCGCTGGGTACGCCGTCAGGCGGCGGCAGGCGTCGAAGTCAGTTCCGTGGTCGAGCGCGGGAAATCGGCGTTCATCGGCCCCGAACTCTACCGGAAAACGTTAGGCATTGTCGGACTGGGCGCTATCGGCTCTCTCGTGGCGAACACGGCGATTTCACTGGGCATGGAAGTCTACGGCTATGACCCGTTCCTGTCCGTCGACGCCGCGCTACGCCTTGACCACCACATCCACGTTGTCACGGACTTGAAAGACCTCTACCGCCGCGCCGACTATATTACCATTCACGTCCATTTCAACGATGACACCCGCCACATGATTGACGACGACGCCATTGAGGCTATGAAACCCGGCGTCCGGTTCATCAATCTGGCGCGTGGGGAGATTGTCGACGACAAAGCCATGCTTTCGGCGCTCGACAACGGCAAAGTGTCCGTGTACGTGACGGACTTCCCGACAAATCAGCTTTTAACATCGCCGCACGTTATCGCAATGCCGCACTTGGGCGCGTCCACGCCGGAGAGCGAGAAAAACTGTGCCATTATGGCGGTCGACGAACTCAAGGACTATCTCGAAAACGGCAACATCCGCAACTCCGTGAACATGCCGACCATTGTCATGGAGCGAAGCGGCGCTATGCGGATATGCGTCATGCACCGGAATATTCCGTCCATGCTGGCGAATATCACGGCGTTGCTGTCGAAAGACGGCGTGAACGTCGAGAACCTGAGCAACAAGTCACGCGGGGACTACGCCTACACTATGGTTGATATGGCGGCGGCGGTCGAGCAGTCCGTCATCGAACACCTCCAAACCCTGCCGAACGTCATCCGCGTGCGCGTGATTGCCTGATTGACAAACCGGGCGCAAGACGCTATAATTAGGGGGACACATGTCCCCCGCTTATGCCCTCGTAGCTCAGTTGGATAGAGCGTTCGCCTCCTAAGCGAAAGGCCACGCGTTCAAATCGCGTCGAGGGTGCCAGACATCACCGGGTGTAGCGCAGTTGGTAGCGCGCCTGCTTTGGGAGCAGGTGGCCGGGCGTTCGAGTCGCCCCACTCGGACCATACGCTTTCCCGGCGGTCAGCGCGAACCCGCCGGGACTTTTTGATACAATTTTCGAGGGCGGCGGCGGACGTGTTCACACGAATTTGTTACCAAAACGTTAGAAACCAGAATTTGGAAATCGTGTTGACGACTTTTTTTGATTTTACGAAAAAATGCCGGATTTTCATCAAAATTCCGCGAATATCAAATATTATGCCTGATATTCTTCCGCCAAGCGAACAACGGCGCGCCCGTGACCGGCATTGACAAATTTTTTTCGGCGTGGTATAATTTGTGCGGATTCAGGAACAAACTTTTTCGGAGAGTATGCTTTACCAGCGGGAAAGTTGCCGTTCCGGCCTTTTCCACGCGGATTTCCTTTGTGATGTGGTAAATGCGCTTCCCGCAGAACCGGGGCGGAGGATGTTTTATGAAAGGGAAAATGAAAAAATTACTGTGCCTTCTATGTGCGCTGACATTACTGCTGGCTTCCTCCGCATTTGCCACAGATGTCGAAAGGGCGTACAACTCTGACGCGGACGGCCTTGCACAAGAGGAATCTGGGCTTTGTGTCCTCACGGGGTTTGAAAGCGCGTCCGGGCAGGAATCGGCGGAAGAAACGGAACCTCTCCCAAGTTCCATAGGCTACGACGCGCAGTCGGCGGAAGAAACGGTGTCCACGTCCGGCGAAATCCCGCCTGACGGTGACGCGCTCCTTGCGGACAGTGCCACGCTGAGCGCGTCCCCCGCGCTGACGCTCTCCGCCACGACGCTTTCAAAAAAGGTGGGGGAAACCGGCTCCGTGACTGTCCGTGTCAGCGGCTACCCGTCCGGGGCGTACCTGCAAGCGTCTAACAGCAATTCGCAAGCGTTTTCCTGTGTCTGGGGCGATTGGTACGGCAGCAGCATTCCCATTCGGATTACGGGCAAAAAACAGGGCAGCGGCACTTTGACGGTCAGACTGAGAAACGCCAGTCACAAATTACTTGCCTCCGCTACTGTCCGCGTGACCATGGTCACGGAAAAACCGACGCTTTCTTTCAGTCCCGCGAGCCTTAACGTGAAGGCGGGGGGCAGTCAGAACGCCACGCTGACACTTCGGAATTATTCCGGCGGCGGTTCCGTATCGGCGTCCGTGGCGAACGGTTCCATATGTAGTATCCGCTGGGGCAGTTGGTCAGGAAAGACCATTCCCATTACAGTGACGGGAAAATCCGCCGGAAATACCAAAGTTACAGTCCGGCTCTACAACACCGCCAAAACGGAACTGACTTCCGTTACCCTCAATGTAGCGGTGGCGGCGGCGGCGAATATGTCTGTTTCCGTCTCCTCCGTGTCGGTCAACGCCGGAGAAAGTGCCATGCTGACCGCGACGGCGGACGGCACACTCAATAATGGCGATTACTTCCAGTACACGGCGTCTGATTCCAGTATGTTCGGCGTCACGCGGAGCGGGAACGCCGGAAAGAGTGTGCGACTGGTCGTCACGGGCAAAAAAGCGGGTTCCGGTACGCTGACCATCACACTGAACAGTCAATCCGGCACGGTGCTGGACCGCAAAAGCATTGCCGTAAAAGTGGCGGCTAAGCCGAATAATCAGCGCGTGTCCGTGTCGCCCGCGTCTGTCACGACGCAAGCCGGTTCCTCCGTGACGGTCAACTGCACGGGGCAGAACGTCGACGGGGCTTTCTCCCTGCGGTATGCCAACAACGCGCCCTCTGTGCTTAGTTGCGCGTGGGGCGGCAGTTGGTCGGGCAATACGCTTCCCCTGACGATTACCGGTCAAGCCGCCGGAAACGGTTCCGTGACCATAGAACTGCTGGTGGGCGGCGTTGTCCGTTCCAACGCCACGATTCAAGTCAAAGTGCAATCCGGCGGCGGCGGAAACAGCGGACAGTCTCCCTCCTACAGTTTCGACAACTACTCAAAGCCCGGTATCAGTCTTGCCCTGTGTCAGTACATGTTCGGCAACAACCAGAGAGCGCGGACTGTCTACAGTTACGATATCGGAAACGGCGGTGTCTGCTTCGGCCTGTCCGCCACGGCGGGCATGCTGTCCTCCCCGAACGCGCCCAGCCCCGACGCCTTCTCTAAAACCTCCATGCGCGACCTGCAAAAGTCCAACTACAGCGGCACCTTGAACATGCCCCTGTCGGACTTCATTGAGGCTATGCACATTGCGCAGGTTGCCAACACGATGAACGAAGAATCCGGTATCAGTGGCATGGTCAGCGCGGTTCGCAACGGCGGGACAAATCAGCCGGTCATCATCTGTATGCGCGGCCCCGGCGGCGGACACGCCATTCTCGCCTATGGCCTGACATCTTCCGGCTCTTTGCGCGTCTACGATTCCAACTACCCCTTGCAGGAACGCACACTCAATATCAGCGGAAACAACTGGTCTTACAACATCTCCTCCAATACCACGTGGAACCAGAACAACGCCCAGATTAGTTACATTCCCTACGCGACCTATACCAGTGTCTGGCGGAACCGGGGCAGTCTCAACGGCACATTGTCCACGGACGGCACGACGAACCTTTCCCGTTATCTGCTGGCGACCACGGCGGACAACTTCTCCCTGATGGTTTTTGACGAACACAGTCAAAATTATGAGCGCGAAGTCGCCGCGTACGAAAACGGCGTCCTGATACGTCACGACGACACGGTAGAAGAAGCCTTTGTCAGTAATGTTCCGCTGGACGCCGGAAACCAGACTTCCCCGCACATGCTCTACATTCCGGGCGAGGATTTGTACACCGTTCACAACCGGGGCGGCAACATGGACGTTACGCTGTCCGGTACCAATCTGTCCATTCGCGTGAATGCCGAGGCGGAGACGTTCGACCTTGCCGTGTCGGATAACGAGGAATTTGCCTGCGCCATGCTCAACGGTCTGGAGGAGGGGCAACACTATTCCATTTCGTTAGGAGCCAGCATTCCCGGAATAGCCGACGAAACCACCATTGAGGGCAACGGAAACGGACAGCCTGTTTGTCTGGGTCTTGGCGCGTCCGGGGACTTGGGTTTCGGCATGGAAGGGCTTTACGTCAGCGGCGGCGACAACGGCGCTACGCTTTCCATAAGCGACATGGACGGCGAACGCGAAAACAACCCCTTCAAGCTGGATTTTACCGTCAACTCCACGAATTACGACACCGAATACCCCTTGACCGCCGAGGCCGGGGAGGGCGGAATCATTCTCGAATCTCCCGATTCCCATAGAAGCGTCAACTCTGTGTTGGAGGGCGGCAATTATACTTACCGCGTCCAGCCGGAGGCCGGTTACACGCTCAAAGCGATTTACGTCAACGGCGTGGAAGCGGCTTACGCCCAGTCCGAAAGCGGTCAGCCGGTTTACACCTATTACGACGGCGCGTACGAATACACGTTCCGCGACGTGCGGGAGCCGGGTTATCTGTACGCCGAGTTCGCCAAGGATATCAGCGCCTGTCAGGTCAGGGGCGACTACGACGCCGGAAACCCCACCGTCACAGTCACGGACGGCGACAAGATTCTCACGGAGGGCGTCGACTACGAGTGGTCTGTCAGCCGCGTCGAGGAGAACGGGGAACAGAAAACATTTCTGGTCGTCCACGCCCTGCCCGGCGGCGCTTACAGCGGCGCGTCCCTCACAACGTACGATTTTCACGTAGATATCAATGACCCCGTTCTGATTCCGGGAACCTGTGACCCGGCAACACGCGAAATCAGTCTGACGGCGCGAAATACGGACAATCCGGTGATTGTCGCGGCGGCTTACGACGAAAACGGTAAAATGCTGGCGTTCCTCCCGAATGTACGCACACTCGAAAAAACCGCGGACGGGATTCCGGCGCGAATCTCCCTCGACGCCGCCGGTCTGCCGGAATCGTACGTTGTCCGGGCGTTCCTGCTCAGCGACATGGACGCTATGCGCCCGCTCTGCGACCCCGTTGAGATTCCCGTGACCACCTGAAAGGATGAACTATTATGAGACGCTGGCTTCCGTCATTGGCGCGCCCCGGCCCGAAATCGACAAAACAAGGAGGTATCTTTTTGAGACAATTCCTGACGCTGTTGTGTCTGCTTGCCGTTCTGACGGGATGTACGTCCGGCGCGTTGCCGGAATCGGAATCGGCGGAACTGTCGGCGGCGGACGGAACGTTTATCGATATCGCCGGACATCCCATGGAATACGAGATTTTAGAGGGACTGGAACTGGGACTGTACCGTGTCCCGTCCGACGGACGCTTCCGCCCCGATGAACCGGCTACACATGGCGATTTCCTTTTAGCGCTCTGGAATTTCTCCGGACGCCCCGGCGACAGCGCCAACGAGTTGCAAAACGCGCTCGACTGGGCCGCCGATACCGAATATCCAGACAATGTCCCCGCCACGCCGGACGACCCTATCACGCGTCAGGAGGCCATGTCCATTCTCTACACCCATAACGGCGGCGTCAGCGGCGTGGAGGCCATGCTGACCGGAATCTATGACAACGGCTTCCGCGACAGCGCGCAAATACCCCCCGGCGGGAAAGCCGCCCTTTATTGGGGCTTCTACAATGTTCTCATCAGGGAGACGGAACCGGGCATCATTTCCCCGTCCGGCACAGTTTCCCGTGGAGATATGGCAGACATCATGATTCGCTACGTGAACATGTTCCGGGGCGAATCGCCGGAAAATTAAGTGAGGAGGAATCAGTGCAGTGAAGAAGATGTTAATTTGCTGCGGCGTACTGTGCATGACCCTGTTACTGTTCTGCGGAACCGCTCTCGCGGCCGTGGAAGTCCAGCCGGGCGACGACTCCAGCGTCACCGTCACGAAGAAGGACGCGGACGAAAAGGTATTCACAGTCACCAAAAGCAGCGGCGTATCGGACGGGCAACTCTATCTGGTCATGATTCAGAAGGGCAACGCCAGCGACATGCCCACCGCCGAGAACTTGTATTATCTGAACGTCGAAAAGGCCAGCGGCACCACGTTCACCATGGACGCCTATCCGAAGGACTTGGACGGAGGTACGTACGTTGTGTATCTGTCCGACTACGCGGGCGCGAACGGCGGGCGGAACGCGGTTGCCACACTGCTTGTCGACATTGACGAACCCAAGTACGGCGATGTCAACGGCGACAACGAAGTGACCGGCAAAGACAGAATCATCCTGTCCCGGTATCTCGCCAAGTGGGCTGACTACGGCGAGGACAAGACCGACGCCAACTATAAAGTAGTCAAGGACAACGCCGACGTAAACAAGGACGGACAATTGACCGGCAAAGACAGAATCATTCTGTCCCGGCACCTTGCCAAGTGGGCTGACTACCAGACACTCCCCATGCCGGAATCGTAATTCACGGATATGTTGCGCTGAAACCGGAGGGACACAGCCTCAGCGCAAGAGCGGATGTTAGGCGCAACGCCTACAGGAGGATTTAACATGCTGAAAAGATGTTTCGGTGTGCTGTTGGTCATCTGCATGCTTTTTACGATGACGCAGCCCATCATGGTTACTGCCGCCGATGACGGCACTCTGGTCGTCGGCAACGGCACGGTAGCCGCAGGCGACACGGAGACGGTAATTCCTATCACAGTGAAAAAGACCGGCACTGTGGGGGCTATCTCGCTTCAGTTTGACGTGGTATTCCCGGAGGAACTGATTCTCACGGAAAAGCCCGTTGTCGGAACCCTGTTCGCGGATAAGGGACTTCATCAGGCAGTCTTTACAAGCCCGTACACCATCAGTCTGGGCAATGACACCGCCACTGAGAATGTCACTGCCGAAGGAGACCTGTTTACTTTGAATTTCAAAGTGAAAGAAGGAACTCCCGCTGGCACATACAACATTGAGATTAACAGCGACAGTCAGGATAACTACAACGCTGATGTTGACAATGTGGTATTCGGCGTCACCAACGGCGCGATTACCGTTGGTTCCCCCACGCAGGGAGAGCCGGAACAGTTCACGGTGACATTCGATGTCAACGGCGGCACGCCGACTATTGACCCCGTAAAGGTTGACAAGGACGCCACGGTATCCGCGCCGACGGCTACGCTTACCAAAACCGGGTTCACGTTCGACGGCTGGTTCACGGACGCCAACACTACCACCAAGTTTGACTTTGCCACACCCATTACCGCCGACACCACCCTTTACGCCGGTTGGACAGCGGTCACGCCGGAACAGTTCACGGTGACATTCGATGTCAACGGCGGTACGCCCACCATTGACCCCGTAAAGGTCAACAAGGACGCCACGGTATCCGCGCCGACGGCTACGCTTACCAAAACCGGGTTCACGTTCGACGGCTGGTTCACGGACGCTAACGCTACCACCAAGTTTGACTTTGCCACGCCCATTACCGCCGACACCA
>JAFSRZ010000014.1 GCA_017445875.1 Oscillospiraceae bacterium
CCCCCACCCGGCGCTGACGCGCCACCCTCCCCCAAAGGGGGAGGGCAAGAGAACTCCCATGCGCTTGTGCCGTTCAGCGGTTTTTGTTGATGATTGCGTCCTGATACTTCCCGTCGGACAGGTTCGTGTAGCGCACGAACAGCGACACCCGGTTGTCATGGTTGAGGGCGTCCCAAACGCCGTCGGCGAGTGTCTGGGCGTTGGACGCTTCCAACTTCACGCGTACGGGTTCGCCCTCGAACGACGGCAACACTTCCCCGTCCCCGGCGTAGGTGTGCAGGAAACGCCCTTCACCGGCGGGCGGCGTCTGGTACGAGTAGAAGTACCGGCAACAGCATTCCGGGCGTCCGTCGGCGCTCTTGAGAATCGAAAGCTGAAATTTGCCGTCTCTGGACAGCAGTCCCGAAATACGCGGCGTGTAATGCGGCGGGTCCTGTTCAAACGAACGTTCCGCGAGTGCCGTCTGAAACGATGTCCCTTGCTTCAACGCCTCCCAAATGGTGTCGGTCTGGTCGCCGTTGGTCACAATCAAGTTGCCGTCGAGCAGGCGGACGGGGTGGTAGATAATCAGACTGGGGTCTTTCATCTTGGACGCGTCAAAGGCTTTCGTACGGATTCCGTCGTTAGTCACGGAAAAAACCCGGTTGCGGGAATTTTCACTCCGTCCCATGATGAAATACACGGCGATAGAAGCCTTGTTGTCGGCACTGCGTCCGAGGACAATACCCCGTCCGGGGTAGGGATTCGCCGCCAGCAGGGCGGGCAGGGTTTGCGCATTCACAATAATTCCTCTCCTTCATCTGTGGTATGTTTGAGCAGTTGTTTCCGTTCCTTGTGGTCGGGCAGGTAGCGCGACAGAAGCGCGTAGAAGCCCGCGCCGTGATTTTTCTCCCGAATGTGGCATAACTCATGCACAACCACTAAATCAATCGCGGCGTCCGGGTAGTTCACCAGAAAGCACGAAAACGACAGGCGGTTTTTCCCGCTGCAACTCCCGTAACGCGTACGGGCGGCGGTAATGGTAATGCCCGTCGGGACAAGTCCAGTAACTTTACTCCAATGGGCGACTTTCGGCGGGATGATTTCTTTAGCGCGTTCCGCCATAGCCCGGAGTTCGTCCATGGACGGTTCCGGGGGCCGCTGACGCTGTTCGGCAAGATGTTTCGTAATCCAAGCCTCGTGAGACGACACAAACGCGTCAATATCGTGCCGTGTGGCGCGTGCGGGGGCGCGTACCAGTACACGCCCGTCCCGCGTGATTTCCAGCGCAAGCGTTTTCCGGCTGGAGCGGATGACTTCGTAATGTTCCATACGCGCAGTATAGCACGGCTGGAAAGAAATTGCAAGATGTAAACCCCTTCCATTTTCCGGGGAAGTGTGGTAGAATGCGCGTTACAACAAAAGATTTCACAGAAAGGAATGACGGAACTATGAAAACCGGTCTCGTACTGGAAGGCGGCGCGTTGCGTACGATTTTTTCAACCGGCGTCTGTGACGCGCTTTTGGACGCGGCTGTACCACTGCCGGACTACACTATCGGCGTATCCGCCGGGATTGCCTACGGGGCAAGTTATTTGTCGCGCCAGAGCCGCCGGAACTTGAAATTAGTGTCGGCGTACGCCCACGACCGCCGCTACATGGGCATGCGGAACCTCTTGAACCCCCACAACCGCGCCTATTTCGGTCTGAAATTCGTTTACGACACCATTCCCAATGAGCTTGTACCGTTCGATTACGACGCCTTTGCCGCCTATCCGGGAGAGGTGGAGGCCGTGCTGACCAATCTCGAAACCGGACAGGCCGAATACTGGACAGTCCCACGCGACGACCCCACGAACACCATTTTACAGGCCACTTGCGCCATACCGTTAATGTTCCCGCCGATTGAGGTTGACGGACAGCTTTACTTTGACGGCGGCTGTTCGGACCCGATTCCGTGGCGGCGGGCGGTACAGGCCGGATGTGACCGCGTGGTCGTGATTCTCACGCGGGAGCGCGGATATCATAAGCGTTTCGACAGCGCCAAGAGTATGGAACTGGCTTTCCGGAAATATCCGGCGTTTGTCGAGACCATGCGCCACCGGACGGACAATTACAACGACACCCGCGCCGCGTTATTCGCGCTGGAGGAGGAACGGAAAATTCTGGTCATTGCCCCGGACGACACCCTCGGATGTGCGCGGACGGAACGCAATTTGGACGTGATACGCGCTCTCTGGCAGGAGGGTTACTTCATAGGGCGGCGTCTGGCGGGTACCGTCCGGGAGTTCTGGAAGCCCACCGCGTGACAACAACACAAAACCCCGGTCGCACTCGCACACGACCGGGGTTTCCGTTTGCCGCTTGTCAGTCCTCGACGACCTTAAAATCTTCCTTGCCGGCACCGCACACCGGGCAGACCCAGTCTTCCGGCAAATCCTCGAAGGCCGTGCCGGGGGCAATGTCGTTGTCGGGGTCGCCCTCGGCGGGGTCGTACACGTAGCCGCAGGGTTCGCACTCGTACTTTTTCATCGTTGTGTTTCTCCTTTTCCTGTATAATCCATTCACGGCACACGGGAAATCTCCCGCGCCGGGAACAGTCACAATGTAGACGCGCCGCTGTCCCCGGAATCTGTCCGAGAGATGAAGTCCGGGCGGAAAACGGGCGCTTCCCCCACGCCCGACGCGGCTTTTGCGGCGTCGAAATAGTCCAGTTCCACGCACTCATAGTTTGCAAGGTAGTACATCGACACCACCAGCGACCAGACCAGAATCAGGACTTGCCACGCCATCCACGGCATGCCGAACACGTTCGGGTTGACGTACCGCATGACTTCCTGAACGTTCCAGTAGTTGGACGCCCCGACAATGTTATAGACCTGTATCTGTACGCTCTGCCTGTACACAAGGTCGGGGAGCATGGACAGCAACACCCAGCCCAGATAACTGATGTCCAGCGCGAAGATTTGCCCCTTAAAGCCCTGTGTCTGACGCTTGCTCATGTCAATGGCCTGCGCCACGGTGATTTCGGGGTTTTCGAGCAGATTGTAGAGCGCGAAACGGTAGCGGTAGAACGCAATCAGGCCGGGAATGATGAAAAGCGTACTCCATAAGGTAATCAGCACGACTTTGACGACCGTCAGCAGAATGACTTTCCCGGCGAAGCCGAAGCCGTCGAAGAGCGTCAAGTATTCGGCGCGCTCGCCGCGCCGGACTGCCATGCAGTACAGGACAAACCCGGCGTCCAAGACCAGTGACAGCATTAATGTCAGCGCCACCAGAAACACGTAAAACAGGTTCATCGCGCCGCCGAGATAGTTGAGGAGCGAAAGCACCGCCCGCAGTCCCAGCCAGAGCGCCACCATTTTTCGCGGCGACACCTGCGCGGTATCCAGCAATTCCCGGACACGCGCCTTGCACGCGCCCCTGTCGATACGTTCCGTCACAGCGGACACCCCTTCCGTACGGCGGTCTTGCCGCCGCTCTCTATGGGATACAGTTTGCCACGTATCCGGCGGCGTGTCAATAGCTATTTTCAGTTTTCGCGTGATTTTTCAAATTTCCGTCGGCGCGGCGGGCGGCGTTTGCTAACGATTCTGTTACAAATCCATTTTGCGGTTGCGGATTTGCGCGTGACGTGCTATACTTGGCATACTTTGAGAGTGCGGGGGCGCGGACATGCTTGTGACACGGGGCGTCGTCCTGCGGGAGACCGTCACGCGGGAGACCGACAAAATTTTGACCCTCCTGACGGAGCGGCACGGCCGGACGCCGGTCATTGTCCGGGGAGCCAGACGGAAAAACAGCCGTTTCGCGGCCTCGGCGCAAGCCCTCGCCTACTCGGAGTGGACGTTGTACCGGCGCGGAGACTGGTACTTTGCCAAAGAGGCCGACGCCCTCGAACTGTTTCCGGGTCTCCGTGGCAACTTGGAAACGCTCGCGCTTGGGTTCTACTTCGCGGAACTGGCGGAAGCCGTCGCCGTGGAGGAAGTCCCGGCGGAGGCACTGCTTCGACACCTCTTGAACGGTCTCCACGCCCTGTCGACACTCGCAAGGCCTCCGGCACTGGTCAAGGCGGCCTTTGAGCTGAAATTTCTGTGCGTGGCGGGATTCGCGCCGCTGGCGGATTCCTGCGCGTACTGCGGACGCACTGACCCGGCGTCGCCCATGCTGGACACCGTGCAAGGCGTCCTGCACTGCCGCGACTGCGCCCCCGGCAACGCCGGAAACTCTGTGCCGCTGTGCGCGGCGTCGCTGGCGGCGTTGCGGCATATTGTCTACGGCGACGATAAACGCCTGTACGCGTTCCGCCTCGACGCCGACGCCCTGAAACGTTTGTCCGACGCCTCGGAGCGCTTCCTGTGCGTACAAATGGAGCGCCGTTTTCGGACGCTCGAATTTTACAAGAGCCTCGCGCCGACTGTTTTGTGACCCCCCGCATTGATTTTGCTTTCAGGTGATTGTCATGAGTGAACTAACCGAAAAATCCGTCCGTACTCTGGAACTCCCCCGCGTACTGGAACTGCTTTCGGAACAGGCCGTCAGCGCGGAGGCCAAAGCGCGTTCTCTCCGTCTGCGTCCGGAGACCGAACGCGAGGACGTGGAACGCCTCCTCAACGAGACCGACGCCGCCCGCGCCATGATTGGACTGCACGGAAGCCCGTCCTTTTCGGGCGTGAAGCCTATCGCCGAAGCCCTTGACCGCGCCGAACGCGGCGGGGCGCTCAATCTCCACGAACTCCTGACCGTCGCGGGGGTGCTGACCGCCGCACGGCGTACGCGGGAGTATTTCCCGGAACAGCAGCAGGAACGTACCGCGCTTGACGCGTTCTTTCTATCGCTGCGCGGGAACCGCTTTCTGGAAGAGAAAATCCGCCGCTGTATCCCCGACGAGGATACCGTCTCCGACGCCGCAAGCCCCGAATTAGCCGACATCCGGCGTCACATGCGGGCGGCGCAGTCCAAAAGCCGCCAGATTCTACAGAAAATCATCACGTCCCCCAGTTACGCGAAAATCCTACAGGAATCCATCATCACCCAGCGGGACGGACGTTTCGTTGTCCCGGTCAAGGCCGAACAGCGTTCGGCGCTTCCCGGACTTGTCCACGACATTTCCTCGTCCGGCGCGACGGTGTTTGTTGAGCCAATGGGCGTCGTACAGGCCAACAATGAACTTATCGAACTACAGGCCAAGGAACAAAAGGAAATTGACCGCATTCTCGCGGAACTGTCCAACGACGCCGCCGCCCATAAGCGCGACTTGGAGGACGATTACAGTACCCTTGTCCGGCTTGACCTGATTTTCGCCCGCGGACAGCTTTCCTACAAAATGGACGCCGTGCGGCCTGTCCTGCGGCGTGACGGGGCAATCCACTTGCGCAAGGCACGACATCCCCTGCTTGACCCCAAAAACGCCGTACCCATTGAAATTTCCCTCGGTGAGGATTTCGACACGCTTGTGATTACAGGCCCCAATACCGGCGGCAAAACTGTCAGTCTGAAAACGTTAGGCCTCTTAACGTTAATGGCACAATGCGGCCTGCACATTCCAGCCGGAGACGGAAGCACGCTTTCTGTTTATGAACGCGTCCTCGCGGATATCGGCGACGAACAGAGTATAGAACAAAGCCTTTCCACGTTCTCGGCGCATATGACAAACATTGTCGCCATTCTGCAAGAGGCCGATTCCCGAAGCCTGTTACTGTTCGACGAACTCGGCGCGGGTACTGACCCCGTGGAGGGTGCCGCGCTTGCGATTGCCGTTATCCAACACGTACGCGCACTCGGCGCGAAGTCCGCCGCCACGACCCATTACGCGGAGTTGAAAACATTTGCCATGACAACGGCGGGCGTCGAAAACGCGTCGTGTGAGTTCGACGTGGAGACACTCGCGCCGACGTACCGACTGATAATCGGCATTCCGGGGAAGTCGAACGCGTTCGCAATCTCGCGGCGTCTCGGACTGCCGGAGGAAATCATAGCCGACGCGCAGTCGCAGATGAGCGGCGACAGCGTACGATTTGAGGACATTCTGACGCGTCTCGAAGAAAAGCGTCAGGCACTCGAACGCCGCGACATGGAATCGGAACGCCTGTTCCGCCAGCGGGAGGAGGACGCCAAAAAAGCGCGGGAGTTCCGCGAACAGATGGAACGCGCCAAGGAACACGCCCGCAGTCGCGGGGAGGCCGAAGCCAAACGCATTCTCAAAGACGCCCGGAGCGCCGCCGACGGTGTTTTCTCCGAACTCGACACGTTACGGAAAGCGTACGAAAAGGCCATACTGGAACATGGTACCGTGGAGGATTCCAACGAAGTCCGAACGGCGTTGCGCCGGAAACTCAACGAGGCCGAGGACGCGCTGTCACATCCCGACATGAGACAGGAACCCATTCCGAAGCCAAGCCGCCCGATTCGCGCCGGAGACCTTGTGGAGATTCCCGGCGTACGAACCCCGGCGGAGGTCATCGGCGTGGACGGGCAGACATTACGTCTGAAAGCCGGTGCCATTAACATGAAGGTCAACGCGGCGGAAGTGCGTTTAATCGAAGGCGCGGAACGTGTCGCGCTCGAACAGCCCGCGACCAAGAAAAAGCGCGGCGTGTCCGCGTACACCGCGCCGAAGGGCGGCGTATCGGTTCCCCTGCGTTCCGCCGCGCAACGGGAGTTGGACATTCGCGGCATGGAGACTATCGAGGCCGAAAGCGTTGTGGAAAATTTCCTGTCCGGCGCGGTCATGGGACATCTGGAAACCGTGGTCATTATTCACGGCAAGGGTACCGGAGCCTTACGGAAAGCCGTACACGCTCTGCTGAAACGCCATAAGGCCGTGAAAAGTTACCGTCTGGGCGTCTACGGCGAGGGCGAGGACGGCGTGACCGTCGTCACACTGAAAAAGTAACCACAGTCTGTGACAAGAATGGAGATATCATCATGCAAGAACTCGAAAAGCAGTTTCACATTCACTGTACACCGGAGGACGTGGGGCGCTACTGCGTTCTGCCCGGAGACCCCGGACGCGTACCGGCTATCGCGGCGTTTTTCGACGACGCGAAGGAAGTCGCGTGCAACCGTGAGTTCCGCGTCTGGACGGGCTATCTGCTCGGCGAAAAGGTCACGGCCTGCTCAACGGGAATCGGCGGCCCCTCGGCGGCAATCGCCATGGAGGAGCTTCACAAGTGCGGCGCGGACACCTTTTTGAGAACCGGCACTTGTGGCGGCATTGACCTGAACGTGCAATCCGGCGACATCGTGGTAGCGACGGGCGCGGTACGCTTTGAGCATACCAGTTTCGAGTACGCGCCGCCGGAGTTCCCCGCCGTGGGGAATCTCGACGCCGTCAACGCGCTTGTGGACGCCGCCAAATCACTCGGACTGCCCGTACACGCCGGCGTCGTGCAGAGCAAGGACAGTTTCTACGGACAGCACAGCCCCGACGCGTCCCCGGTCAGTTACGAACTCCGCGCAAAGTGGGAGGCGTGGAAGCGCTTAGGCGTCAAGGCCAGCGAGATGGAGACAGCCGCGCTTTACGTTGTCGCCGCCGCGCTGGGGGTGCGTTGCGGAGCCTGTTTTCATGTGATTTGGAATCAGGAGCGCGAGAAGGCCGGACTTGACCAGAAAATGAGTACCGACACGTCCGCCGCCGTGCGCGTCGCCGTGGAGGCGCTCAAAGCCATGATTGCCGCCGACCGCAACGCATAAATTACGGAGGATTGCGTATGAAAAAACGAATCTTGTCTTTACTCTGCGCGTTGTGCTTACTGTTCGCGTGTGCGCCGACCGCGCCCGCGCTGGAGGGCGAAGCGCGCCGCGCCGCCGATACTCTGATTACGCTTGGCCTGTTGGACGAAAAGAACTATGACCTGTCCGCGCCCGTGGACAGACTGACCGCGACAACCATGCTTGTGTGTCTGTCCGGGGGCGTACAGGGAAGCGGGAAAAGTACCCGTCTGCGCGACGTTCCCCAAGCGGCGGACGAGGCGGTGTCGTACGCCGTGCGTCAGGGATGGGTCAAGGCCGCGTCGGACACCGCTTTCGGCGTCGGACAGAATGTCATGTCCAACGACTGGTTTACCATGCTTCTGACCATGCTGGGGCGTAACGATTTCACGCCGTCGGAAGCGGCGGTCTACGCCCGGCGGGTTGGCCTCATCTCCCGCGCCTACACGGGGCTTGTCACGTTCGGCGACCTGTGCGAGTCGGCGCTTGAAGTCTTGCGCTTCCGGTATCCGGACGGCGACGCCGTGATAGACCGTTTAGTAGCGCGTGAACTCTGTGCGCCGTACGCCGTCAGCGCGTTAGGCCTGAATCGTCAGAACCTGACCGCCCGGCAGATTGCCGACCGGTATATGTCGGCGGTGTTCAGTCTGGCGCTCTATGACACCGAAGAGGCCATTATCGCGGAAGAGGTCTCCGCCGACGCGAGCGGATTCTTTATCGGTGCCGACGGGCTTGCCGTCACGAATTACCATTCCATCGCCGGAGCCATACAGGCCGTGGCGACACTTGTCACCGGGGAATCGTTCTACGTGGAACGGGTCGTATGGTACGACGTGGGCAAGGATTTAGCGGTTATCCGGGTATCCCGAACCACAATCGACAACCGGGAGATTTCACGTTTCGCCACGCTGGAACTCGCCGGTACAACCGACTTGCGCCCCGGCGATATCGCCTATACATTGAGTAACCCGCTGGGACTGGGACTGGCGGTCAGTGAGGGCGTCATCAGCGCGACGGCGCGGCAAGTCGAACGCTACGAGCTTCCATGCGTCATGAACACGGCGGACATCTCGCAGGGCAGTTCGGGCGGGGCGCTGCTCAACGTGTTCGGGCGCGTTGTCGCCGTGACATCGGGCGCGTACCGTGTCGGGAACAGTATGTATCTGGCGGTGCCGGTGGACATTTTCAAGACACTTGACCTCAGCGCCGCCGGACTGACACTCACGGAAGTTGCCGCCAAGGAGGCAACACAGCAGACACAACAAAAACCGTCCGCGCCGGTGGATGAAGAACCGGAAGCCGTCCGGGGCGCGTCGTGAAATCCGGCGAAAGTAACAAAAACGCCGCCGAAAAACGGTGATATTGACAAGGCGGATTGTCTGTCAATCCGCGCCGGGATTTGTTATAATGGAAGCAATCACTTTCTGGAAGGAGACGGAACATGTACGAGACAATCCGTTATGAGAAGCAAGAGGGAATCGGCGTGTTGACCATCAGCCGCCCGAAGGCCTTGAACGCCCTGAATGCCGCCGTTATCGGCGAACTCGAAGCGGTGCTGTCGGAAATCGAACAGGACGCCGAACTCCGGGCGCTGATTATCACCGGTGAGGGACGTTCGTTTGTCGCCGGGGCGGATATCGGGGAACAGTGTCCCATGGATATCGCGCAGGGCCGGAAATGGGGTCAGCGCGGAAGCGCCGTCATGCGCCGTATCGAAAAGCTCGAAATCCCCACCATCGCCGCCGTCAACGGATTCGCGCTCGGCGGCGGGTGTGAGCTGGCTATGTCGTGCGATATCATCCTCGCGGCGCTCCCGAATGCCGAGGGCAAGGGCGGCGCGAAGTTCGGACAGCCCGAAGTCGGCTTAGGTATCACGCCGGGCTTTTCGGGTACACAGCGTCTCCCGCGCCGCGTGGGGGCGTCGAAGGCCAAGGAGCTGATTTTCTCCGGCAGGATGATTGGCCCCGAAGAGGCCATGCGGATTGGCCTTGTGAACGCGGTGTACGCGCCGGAAGCGCTCATGGACGGCGCTATGGAAATGGCGAAGTCATTCGCCGCCAACGCCCCGATTGCCGTCAAGTACAGCAAGGCTTGTATCGACCGCGGCATGCAGATGGACATCGACGACGGTATTGCCATTGAAAATGAACTGTTCGCCATGTGCTTTGCCACGGAGGACCAGAAAGAGGGTATGGGCGCGTTCCTTGAGAAGCGCAAAGAGAAGCATTTCCAGAACCGCTAATCACGCAAGGAAGCGCCGGAGCCGCTTGTCACGGTTCCGGCGCTTTTTCCCCTTTGTCGCCTTACAGCGACATCTCCCCCAAAGGGGCGACAAGGGAACGTTCGCAATATACAAAATAGTGTCCGCTTGCCCTCCCCCTTTGGGGGAGGGTGGCGCGTCAGCGCCGGGTGGGGGGTTTTTGTCACGCGAAAGATTTCGCGGTTTTGAGGGCGATTTTCATCATGTCGTGGAAGGATAACTGCCGCTCTTCCGCCGAGAGTGATTCCCCGGTGAAAACGTGGTCGGATACTGTCAGAATGCCCAGCGCCTGTTTATGGAGAGATTGCGCCGTCCAGTACAGTCCGGCGGTCTCCATTTCCACGCCCGCGATATCGAACGCCCGGCAGGCGTTTTTCACGTCGTCGCCCTCGCCGTAGAAGGCGTCGGAGGTAAAGACCTGTCCGACCTGAACGGAAATGCCGAGCGCGTCCGCGGTATCCGCCGCCTTGCGGAGCAGAGGCCACGACGCCGACGCCGCAAGTTGTCCGGGGAAATGGTACTGACTGGAAAAGTTGGAGTTCGTCGACGCCGCCAGCGCAAGAATTACGTCGCCCAAGTGCGTATGTTCGCCGACGCCGCCCGCCGAACCGATACGGATGATGGATTCCACGCCGTAAAAGGCGTACAGTTCGTAGGCGTACAGCCCCACCGACGGAACGCCCATGCCGTGTCCCATGATGGAAATCCGCTTGCCCTCATAAGTTCCCGTGAAGCCCAGCATGTTCCGCACGTGGTTGAAACAAACCGGGTCGTCCAGATACGTTTCCGCGATGTACTTCGCCCGCAGGGGGTCGCCGGGCATGAGTACAACTTTTGCGATGTCGCCTGATTTCGCCTCATTATGGGGAGTCGGTACCGCCATAACAAACGCTCCTTTCCTGTTGCACCGTGTCAAACGTGTACGATATAGTCAGCCTTGCGCGCCTTGGGCGCGGGAGGCTCGACCGCCGGGTAGCCTAACGCGCAGATACCCACGCCGCGATAGTTTGTCGGCAGGTTCCACTTTTCGAGCATGGCCTTCCCGTCGGGACTGTCAAAGTATTCGACAGCCCGGTTAAGGACTTGCAAATAAATAATCTTCGCGCTCGGTAGCCTGTAAAGCCCACAATAAGGCGGAATCAAGGTGGAAAGCTGAATCATTTGTTTTTCTGCAAGTCCTAATCCAGCAGGAACCCGCCCCGACGGCGTACGCCGCCAACATCAGATTCCCCATGACAAGGGAACCGTCCTGTAACCAGTTCGGGGTGTCGCCGTCGGCGAGGACTACCACAATGTCCGGCGCGGCGTAAAACGGGTCAATGTCCGGCCGCCCCCAGATTGCGGCGTTGGCCTTGCGGAGTGTCTCCACGTCGCCGGGGTTGTCCACGACGACCATTAACGCGCTCTGCAAGCCCTTCGCCGACGCCGCCCACTTGCCCGCTTCCAGAATCGCTTCCAAGTCCCGCTGTTTCAAGTGTTCCGGGAGGAATTTCCGAATACTCCGGCGCTCCCGAATCGCCCGCAGAACCTCATTTCCGTTCTCCATGGGAACCGCCCCTTCCTGAAAATCATGGTATCAGTTTACACAATTTCCGGCGTCCTGTCAACCCGTTTTCCCTTTGAAGCCGGTGTCGGATGCTCATCAGTCGTTTACACTGATACAGCGCCCTCTCCCGGCACCGGGAGAGGGTGACTGTTATTGGTTACGCTTCCATTCGTGCGATGACAGCGGCGCAGCGGGGGCAGAGTGTCGGGTAGGCGGACACGCTCCCGACTGCCGGTAACTGTTTCCAACAGCGTTCACACTTCGCGCCGTCGGCGGGTTCGACGACGACCCGCACACCGTCGACGGGCGTTTCCGCGCCGCTGGCGTACAGTGTCGCGTCACCGGACACCCGCACGCCCGACACAATGAACAAATCCGCCAACGCTTCCGGCGTGAAGCGCTTTTCGGTTTCGGACAAATTGTCGGTGTCGCCGCCGCGCACAAGGACAATTTGCGCCTCCAGCGCTTTGCCGATACGTTTCGCGGCGCGGGCGGTCTCCAAGGCCGCGTTGACGCCGTCGCGCAACTGGATTGCCACACCCCAGCCGGTCATATCGGCGTCGGACAGCGCGTAGGCCGTAAAGGGCTTGTTGCGGTCGTTGAACAGCACATTTTCGGCGTCGTCGCCGGACTTGTGCGGCATGGACTGCCAGATTTCGTCGGACGTGAAGCACAGAATCGGCGCCATGATTTTTGTCAGCGTGTCGAGAATCAGGTACAACGCCGTTTGGGCGCTCCGGCGGAGTTCGCCGTCTCTGTCCTCGCAGTAGAGGCGGTCTTTGATGATGTCGAGATAGAAGTTGCTCATATCCACGACGCAGAAGTCATTGACGGCGTGGGTAATCACAAGGAACTCGTAATCGTGATACGCCTGTTCGCAACGTTCCATTAAAGCGTTTAACTTTGTGACCGCCCAGCGGTCGAGGGGTTCCATTTTACCGGGGGGCGTGAGGTTGTCGGGGTTGAACCCGTCCAGATTGCCC
>JAFSRZ010000015.1 GCA_017445875.1 Oscillospiraceae bacterium
CCCCCCCCCCCCCCCACGTGTCCCCCCTCTGTCGCCTTACGGCGACATCTCCCCCCAAAGGGGGGCGACAAGTGTTCAGGTATGAAGGAGTAACCATATAATGAGTGAAGCGTACAACCAAGATTGTCTTGTCCGGGCGGTGTCGGCGGACGGCTATGTGAAGGCGGCGGCGGTCTCGACACGCGCCTTGACCGAACGGGCACGGCAAATTCACAAGACATTACCCGTCGCCACGGCGGCACTCGGACGGGCGTTGTCGGCGGCCTCCATGATGGGCAACGCCATGAAAGAGGATGCCGCGAGTGTCACGTTACAATTCAAGGGCGGCGGGCCGCTGGGTACTGTGTTAGCGGTCTCCGACCACGAGGGCAACGTGCGCGGGTACGTCGACAACCCCGCCGTAGACATGCCGCTCCGCGCCGACGGGAAATTAGATGTCGGCGGCGCTGTCGGACACGACGGAACTTTGACCATTATCCGCGACCTGCGCATGAAAGAGCCGTACACGGGGAGTGTCGGACTGTTGAGCGGCGAAATCGCGGAGGATATCGCGGCGTATTTCGCGGAATCGGAACAAATTCCGACGGTCTGCGCGTTGGGCGTCCTGCTGGAACGTGACCAAAGCGTACTTGCCGCCGGGGGAACGCTGATTCAACTGTTACCCGGCGCGCCGGAAGATGTAATTTCGCGTGTGGAGCGCGGCGTACTGTCACTCGGTCCCGTGACGGCGGTTCTGCGCGACAATCCCGACCCGGCGGCGCTGTTACAGAAGGCCTTGCCGGAGTTCCGGCTTGATATTCTGGAACGTGTACCCGTGGAGTATCGCTGTGACTGTAGCCGCCGCCGCATGGAGGCGGCACTGATTGCGCTGGGGCGTCCCGAACTGCGGAAGCTGTTGCAAGAACAGGGACACGCCGAATTGTCATGCCGTTTCTGCGGCAATGTCCAGACCTTCACAAGCGCCGACATTACGGCCTTGCTCGAACGGATGTGACAATCATGCCGGAAGAATCGTATAATTTCCGCGTTCTGTTCCCCAGCAAATTTCCACAGGAAGAAGCACACAACGGACATTGCATGGCGGTTCACGGGGACTGCCTGCAAATTCTGCCGCTGATACGGAGCGGGTCTGTAGACCTGATTTTCGCCGACCCGCCCTATAATCTCGGAAAAGACTTCGGAAATGGAAGTGACCGTTGGAAGAACACGCCGGATTATATCGCGTGGTGTGAAAACTGGCTTAAAGAGTGCATGCGGGTTCTTAAAGACAGCGGCACACTTTACCTGATGGCCGCCACGCAGTATATGCCCTATCTGGACATTTATCTTTCCGAAAACTATCATGTCCTGTGCCGCATTGTCTGGACTTATGACAGTTCCGGCGTACAGTCAAAGAAGATGTTCGGTTCCCTGTACGAACCCATTTTGATGGTGAGTAAAAGTCCGCGTGCGCCCGTTACGTTTAACGCACGGGACATTCTCGTAGAGGCCAAGACGGGCGCGGTGCGGAAACTGATGGATTACCGCAAAGACCCGCCCCAACCCTACCACACAACAAAACTGCCGGGAAATGTCTGGACATTTCCGCGTGTGCGCTACAAAATGCCCGAATACGAAAATCACCCCGCGCAGAAGCCGGAAAGCCTGCTGGAACGTATCATTTTAGCCTCGTCGAATCCCGGCGAACTGGTGCTTGACCCCTTCGCGGGTTCGTTCACGGCTCCGGCGGTCGCGGTTCGTCTGGGACGCGCCGCCGTGGGTATCGAACTCAGCGCGGAATACTTTGAAACCGGAATCCGCCGCACGGGCATTGCCACACACTATCACGGAAAGCTCCTCGTCAAAGAGAAAATCCGCAAGACAAACGCCCGGTCGAAATACGTCAGGAGTTGAGAGCATGCGAATCAGGGAAAAGTTCGTCGGCGACATTCTGAAAGAGATGTTCCCGGATACGTTTCAGACTATCTACGACGAAAGCCCGCTGTTACAATACCTCGACTATAAAATGAAAGCTGTCCACGGCGACAGTAAGACCCGCCGCAGTCTTGCCAACGTGTACGCGGTGTACGCGATTCTGTACTTTTACCGTCGGGAATTTTACAATCAGGCGAGCCGTTACCGGACTTTCGCCGGGTACGACTACACCCGACTGTTTCACTTCTACCGGGGGCTGTACGGTGGAAGCAAACTTCAGAACCACGCCTTAAACTCCCGTGTCAACGGCGAATTTAGAAACCGCTTTCCCAACCTTGCCAATGATTTGATTATCATGGACAACGGAAGATATCTTCTGCACATTGATTATCTGTACACACGGGGCTGTGATATCAGTGAAGCGTGCTGTAGAATCGTCGAAACGTATATGGAACTGCTGGAAGCCAAAGACCACGCGCTGTTCCGTGTTCTGGAAGATATCCGGTCATTGTCGGACGCGTCCGAAAAACGGGAGGCCGTCAAAAATCTGCTGACGGAGGACGCGGAAGCGCGTATCTTTGAAATTATCAGCTACGCGATTTTGAAAAGCCACTTTCACGGCGTCACGGTATATTTCGGCTACACGCCGGAGAGTGTCCACGCGGAGAGACTGCGACTGTACCGAACCGGGCGGACAAACGCCAATGACGGCGGCATTGATTTCGTTATGCGTCCGGTGGGGCGGTTCTTTCAGGTCACGGAAAGCGGCGACTACGACAAGTATCTGCTGGACATTGACAAGGTCATGCACTTTCCCGTGACTTTTGTTGTGAAAACGGAAAAAAGCGCGGAACGTGTGCGGCGGGAACTGGACGATTATATAGCGCTCCGCGCCAATGGTATGACGGTTATCGAAAAGCGGTACCGTTCCGCCGTGGAAGAACTCATCACCATTCAGGAACTGAAACTATGGATAGACACGCTTGACGGCGCGGAAATTGACCAAATCCTCCGAGACATTGATATTTATTACCGGCTGGAAATGAATATCGGCACCCCGTCAGAGACATGGAACACTGGGAGGCGTTGAGGCCGGACGGCTACCGGTTCGCGTGGGATGACACGCTTTTCCGGCCCGGTACGGACAGTTTTGTACTGTCGTCGTTTCCGCGCCTGAAACGCGGTTTGAGGGTGTGCGACCTCGGAAGCGGTACGGGGCTTCTGGGACTGTTGCTCTTACAACGGGAACCGTCGTTGACGGTCACGGGTTTGGAACGTCTGCCGGACGCCGTGAAACTCGCCGGACGCTGTGCGGCGGAGAACGGGCTTTCCGGTCGCTTGAAATCGTACTGCGTGGACTTGCGCGACGCGTCCGCACAATTCCCCACGGGTTCCTTTGACCTGATTGTGTCGAACCCGCCCTATTTCCCCGCCGGATACGGCGCGACGCCTCCGGGCGACGTGCGCCGCGCAACGCGGCACGAGTGCGACTGTACGCTGTCGGAACTCGTGGCAACCGCCGCGTATTTACTGCGCTGGGGCGGGGCGTTCTGCTTGGTTCACAAGCCCGAACGCCTGACAGATATATTGTGCTGTCTGCGCGACGGACGCTGTGAGCCGAAACGGCTTCGCCTCGTACACGCCACGCCGGACGCGTCGCCGTCGCTGATACTCGTGGAGGGGCGGCGCGGCGGCAAGCCCGGACTTACCATAGAACGTCCGTTGATTCTGCGCCGCGCTGACGGTTCCCCCACGCCCGAACTCGATACCATTTACTTTCGTGACGCGCAATCATGACGATTTCCGCGACACGTCGTCATAGATTGGAGGCGATATCATGCCGGGTACGTTATATCTCGTCGCAACCCCGATTGGGAACTTGGGCGACTTCTCCCCCCGCGCCGTCGAGACCCTCAACGCCGTGGATTTTGTCGCGGCAGAGGACACCCGCGTGTCCGTGAAACTGCTCAATCATTTCGGCGTACAAAAGCCGCTGACGAGTTACCACGAACACAATCACGTCACGGCGGGGCAAAGTATCCTGAAACGGCTGTTGTCCGGCGAGAGTTGCGCGTTAGTCACGGACGCCGGAACGCCCGCCATTTCCGACCCCGGAGAGGAACTTGTGCGGCTGTGCGCGGAAAACGGCGTGGACGTTATCGCCATACCGGGCTGTTGCGCGGCGGTCAACGCGCTTGCCGTAAGCGGACTGCCCACGGGGCGGTTTACGTTCGAGGGTTTTCTGACCGTCAACAAAAAAAGCCGCCGCGAACGCTTGGAGGCGTTGCGGACGGAAGAGCGCACGATGATTTTTCACGAAGCGCCGCACAAACTGCGCGGGACGCTTGCGGACTTGTGCGGCGTATTCGGCACGGGGCGGCGTGTCGCGCTGTGCCGGGAGATGACGAAATTACATGAGGAAACCATGCGTATGACGTTAGGGGAGGCCGTCGCGTACTATGAAAACGTGTCGCCACGCGGGGAATACGTGCTTGTGGTGGAGGGAGCCGCGCCGGAAACTGTGTCGGCGGATTCGATAGAGGACGCCGTGCGGGAGGTGCTGACACGCCGTGACGCCGGAACGCGTCTGAAAGAGGCGGCGGCGCAAGTCGCGGAAAAGACCGGATTCCCGAAAAATCAGCTCTACGCCGCCGCCCTGCGGCAAATGGACATTCAGGAGATTGAGCGCAATGAATGAAAACGTAAAACCGAACCCGAATCAAATTTTCCCGATTCCGGGTTATCAGCGGGAAATCTATGTGAAACCCACTATCCGAAATCCCAATATCATTGTCGGCGACTTCACATATATCGCCGACTCCGAGTTTGAAAGCCACGTCACGCACCACTATGAGTTCGTCGGGGACAAACTCATCATCGGGAAATTCTGCCAGATTGCGCGGGGCGTCGAATTTGTGATGAACGGTGCCAACCATCAGATGAACGCCGTTTCCACGTTCCCATTTTACACGCTGGAAGGCTGGGACATGTCGCCGCCGCCCATGTCCGACCTGCCCCTGAAAGGCGATACCGTCATTGGCAACGATGTCTGGATTGGACAAAACGCGACAATTCTGCCCGGTGTCCATATTGGTGACGGCGTGATTATCGGTGCCAACAGCGTTGTGGGACATGATATCGAGCCTTATACAATCGTTGTCGGGAACCCAGCGCGGGAACTTCGGAAACGTTTTGATGATGAACTCATCGCGCTGATGTTGGCTTTCCGCTGGTGGGATAAGAGTATTGAGGAAATCAACCGACTGATTCCGTTGTTGACCTGTCACGACCTGAACCGCGTGAAAATGGAACTCCGGGAAATGTTGAAACCGGCATAACATACCGCCGCGCCGCATACGTTGAACGCGGGGGAGATTGCCTGTGACAGCAACGTTTTTACTGAACAGTATTCTACTGGGCGCGGGATTGTCCGCCGACGCCTTCACGGTGTCGCTTGCCAACGGACTGCACAACCCCACGATGTCACGGCGTCAAATGTGCGTTGTGGCGGGGGTGTACGGGACGTTTCAGGCGTTCATGCCCATGCTCGGACGCGGTTTCGTACGCCTCGCGGCCGCCCGCTTCGCGTGGTTCCAACGCTGGATTCCGTGCGCCGGGGCGGCGCTGTTGCTTGCGATTGGCGCGAATACGGTTCGGGAAGCGTTCGGGCGTCCCGCCGACACCCCGTCGCAGTCTCTGACACCCGCGACACTGTTCGCGCAGGGGCTGGCGACATCTGTCGACGCGCTGTCGGTGGGCTTCACACTCGCCGTCCACGCACTGCCCCACGCGCTCACGGCTTGCGCGATTATCGCCGCCGTGACATTCTGTGACTGTCTCGCGGCACTGGCAATCGGCAGACGTTTCGGACTGCTGTTCTCGCGTCAGGCGTCGCTATCGGGCGGGATTGTGCTTGCCGGAATCGGCGCGAAAATGCTGTTACGCGCCCTGTAAAAATCATCCTGTATAAACTTCTCCCCGCGTGTTATCCTGAACATCAGCGACACGCGGGGAGGGTTTTTCATTTGGACTGGTTCTGGTTTTTCACGCTCTACAGTACGCTTGGCTGTCTGCTTGAAATCGTGTTCGCACGGCTGACGCGTTCCCGGCACGACAGAAAACGCTTACTCATTCTTCCATTGTGTCCGGTGTACGGTCTCGGCGCGTGTCTGTGTCTGCTGGTCGCGCCGGTCGTGCGGGACAACCCCGGACTGTTATTTCTGACGGGCGCGGTAGTCTGTACCGCCGTTGAATATCTCATGGCGCTGTGGTATGAACGCGTCCTCGGCGTGGCCTTCTGGGACTACTCCGGACAGCGTGGAAATTTGTGGGGACGCGTCTGTGTACCGTTCTCTGCGGCTTGGGGCGTACTGGTACTGTGTCTCGTGTACTGGATTCATCCGGCGGTGCTTGCGTTCGTGCGGACAATTCCCGCCGCGCTGACGCCGTTCGTATTTGTGGCGGTGTGCGCGGACTTGACTGTATCGGGCGTGATGTTGCGGCGTACGCGTGACCGCGCCTGTCTGCGCTGGTACGACCAGTTCTGGGCATAAAACAACCGCGGACCGTTCCGGGGAAACGACCCGCGAACACGTCCCGGACTTAGCCGGAGACGTGAGTAATATCCATGCTCATCAGCGTGTTGTTCTCGAACACGAAACTGATACAGGAGAAGCCGGAACCGCTTTCGGCTGTGCCGGAGTATGTATAGCGGTAAGTACCCGCCTGACGGTGTGCGTCATACTCGGCTTTGGCTTCGGGGTAGATAGAGAGCGTGTCACCCATGGGCATTCCGACGCCGACGCCGCGCCGGGTGTGCCAGTCGGGGCTTGTGGTGTGCATGGCAAGCAGAAGGCCGTTAGAGGTGTCGGCGGTACCCTCGCGGCGTACGCCGTGAAATACTGTCCCGTCCTCGCCGGTGATTTCAAAGAAGTCCTGCCCGGCGGAGCGCCAGAAATCGACGTTGGTCGAGGCAAGGCCAGTCCCCCACGGGAACGCGCCATTCTGTACGCCCAGCCGCACCATGACATTGTCCCGTGTCAGGGAAAACTCCTCTGACCACGGCCCGGCGTCGACCGTACCCAGTGTCGACGCCGTATGTCGGCGGCTTTCGGTCTGCCCCATCAGCACGAGCATGAGGAGCGCCACCACGACGGCGATACCGGTCTTGCGTACCATGCGCCCCATATATTCCATGACGTGAAATCCCATAACCGCATGCAGTCCCATCGTGATGACCTCCTTGTCCTGTTCTGGAACTTTATAGTTTTCCAGTTAATTTTTAGCAATTCCATTGTTTGCCATATATTAAAACGGAACATTCCCCGGTTTCCGTGTCATTCCGGTCTGTATTGTGTTTGTTATGCGTCAAGTTGTGTCGTGCTTGTTGTGCGTCAATCGGAGTTCGTGCGGAGAGGATACCGGAACATGACTTCCCCGGTGCTGATGTCCGCATAGGTGAACGCGCCGTCGCGTACGGTGCCGAGCATGCCGTCCGCCACGAACGGACGCCACTGTAACGCCGTCGAAATCAGACAATCTTCTACTAACAACGTCCCTTCCTCGTCCAGTAAATCGAGCGTCCAGTCACCGTCCATTTCGGCGCAGTCGGGATACGCCGCGTAGTAAATGGTGCCGTTGGTCAAGTCCTGAATCTCTTCCGGGTAGCAGTAGCCGGGGATTTCGGGCGGGTTCTCGTAGTCCCAACCGTCATCAGGCCGCCAGTTTGCGGGGGCGGAGCCGGTTACAGTGCCGCGTTCCGGGTCAAGGAAACATTCATAGCGCCAGTAGTTGCCCCACGGGGAATCCTCGTCGTAAAAGGCCGCTGTCAGATATCCGCACTCGTAACTCAACGCGCAACCCTCAATGTATCCAATCATGGGGTCTCCCCACTGGTAATCGTCGCCTAAAAACGGGGTGAAGTTGTCGCGGGAGAAATCCGCCCTCACATGTCCGTCGGCGTCGAGAATCTGTACGGAGCCGTCGGCGTGAGAAATGGCGAGGTAGTTGTCAAACGGGATGAACTCGCGCCAGTCCCCGGCGTCACGAACCCAGTTGCCGTCACGGGCGGCGATGGTCACGCGGGTATGGGTACCGTCGCCCCCGGCGCGGTAGAGGAGCAGGAACGGCGCGTATGTCGTCAGGACTTCCGTGTAGATGGGAGCCGTGACCATTTGCCCGTCCGCGGTGACGAGGCCATAGAGCGGAATCGCGTCCGTAACGTAGCCGGAGAGTGTCACTTCCGCGCCGATGTACGGCAGGAGCGCCCCGTAATGGTCATTGGGCGCAAGGCCGGCCTTGCCGCCGTACGGCGAAAAGTAGCGGTACGCGGTTTTCTCCGCGACATAGGGCGTCAGCACAGACCAGTCGGCGCGGATAGCGCTTGTCGCTTTCAACCGTGTGGACGATTGCAACGCCGGGAAAAATTCCGCCGCTCTGCTTACGGACAGACATCCGCTCAGCAGTACCCCGGCGACCACAATCGCCAACACCGTCAGCACGCCCCCAAAAAAGCGTTTCATGGTGAAATTCCCCCTCCCACATCTGATACCGGGATATATCCCTCGTGCGCAATCAGGCGCTGTCCGTCCTCGCTGAAAATCCAGTCATAAAGGAGTTTCGCGGGGTCATGCGCGGCGCGTCCGGCGTCCGTGACCGCGTAATAGCTGTTCAGGAACGGGTAGGAACCGTTCCGAAGTGTTTCCGCGTCCGGCGCTACGCCGTCCACGGACAGAATTTTCAGGCCGTCCGCCGCGTTCATGTTGTGCGCGTAATAGTACATGGTGTAGCCGATAGCGGCGGGGGAGTCCTCAAAGGCCGCGACTGCTTCCACAAGGTCGCCCATTTCCCCGCGTACCAGTTCCGTGGGGGCGTCGGTCATGGGTTCGCCCTGCATTACCAGATTCATCATCGCCGTTTGACTGCCGGCCTCCTCGTTGCGCTGGAACGCGACAATTTCCAAATCTTCGCCGCCGACTTCCGACCAGTTCGTGATTGTGCCGTTGTAAATGTCCCGCAGCTGTTCCCGCGTCAGACTGTCCACGGGGTTGGAGGCGTTGACCACGAACACAAGCCCGTCCACAGCAAACGGTGCCATATCCCAGTCATAGCCGCCGTCGTCCTTCTCCGCCCAGATGACGGGCGCGGGTTCCGCCGCAAGCAGTACGTCCGCCTCGCCGTTCATGAGTGCGCGGTAGGAACGCGTCGTCTTGGAAAAGTGGATAATATCCGACACCTTGTCGCGGCTTTCGCCCAGTAACACACTCGCCACAGCCTGTCCGAGCGGCACCGTGGAAGTAGAGCCGTCGAGACGCGGGAAATTGTTCCGCGTGAACACGAATTGACTGTCACCAACGGGGGCGGGGTCTGTCACGGCGTTGGAATTGTCCGGGGCGGATTCAGTTGTGTCAGTGTCCGCCGAGGCGGGATGTACATTCTTCGCGCCGCAGCCGGTCAGCAGACACAGCACGGCGACAATCGCCAGAATGGACAAAAGTTTGGTTCGGTTCATGTGCGGTAACTCCTTTCGCCGTGAACGCCTCGTGTTACTCTCAACGTTCACCCGTATTGTAAATCAGATGGGGGAAAATGTCTTTTCAAATTCGAGAAAAAAGAAAGACAATTTCGTAACAATTTTGAGGGAATGTAACATTCTTTACAGGTTTTTTACCGGCATTTTACGGCTTTTTTACAAAAATTGGAGTTCCCGGAAAATGGGAGTTCCGGCGCGGCGCGGATATTTTTTTCGGGTTTGCTCTTTCTTTTTGCTAAATTCTGCCGATATTATGGATGATAGGTGGGGTTTCGACTTTTACAGGACAAATCGTGGCGCGAACCGTTTCCCGATATTCCACAATAACGCCGTTTTTATGATACCACATCCCGCGCCCGGATTCAAGCGTGAGGCGTGTACTTTTTCGGCGCGAAAGTTCGTCACAATGACGAAACGCCCACGCGGATAGAACGGAAAAACATCGTCCGAAATCGCTACGGAGAATGAAAGGGAAAATATGTCATGATGATTACAAGAAAACGCGTCCATGGGGCTAAGCCGACGCCGGAACAAATCGCAATGATTGAAGCCGCGAAAAAACTGCCCGTCGTCTACGATGAGGACTGCCCCGAAATGACCGAAGAACAACTCCGGCATTTCCGGCGGGTCAATCCCCGTCCCGGCGACGCCGAACCCGTGCGCAAACTCGGATAACCTCAAAAAAAATCCCCGGAAACGGTTGTAAGTTTCCGGGGATTGTGGTATACTCCATGACCAACAGGCGGCGGCGCAGTATCCGAAGTCAGATTCGCCGCTTCTCAGGGAGGGCCTAAAAATCCTCTGAAGGGCACATCGATGAAACCCGTGGTGTCTGCTTGGTACGCCCAGTTCCGGGTGGATGCTGGGGGGAAGCG
>JAFSRZ010000016.1 GCA_017445875.1 Oscillospiraceae bacterium
AAGTTCAGCCCAATGCGCAGGTTGACATTACCGCCGATACGACTGTCAAGGCCGTCTGGACAGACATTCCCGTTACTCCCACGACTTCCTATACCGTGACATTTGACGCCAACGGCGGCTCCGGCTCCATGAGCAGTATGAAGGTTGAGCAGGGTCAAAAGCTAATCCTCACTGCGAACGGTTTCACCGCCCCCGAAGGCAAACAGTTCAAGGCTTGGGACGTGAACGGCACAGAAGTTCAGCCCAATACGCCGGTTGAAATTACCGCCGACACGACCGTCAAGGCCGTCTGGGAGGACATCCCCGCCGTTACGTATACCGTGACGTTCGACGCCAACGGCGGCTCCGGCTCCATGGACAACATGAAAGCGGAACAGGGCAAGAAACTGACACTCCCCGCCAACGGTTTCACCGCTCCCGAAGGTCAGCAGTTCAAGGCTTGGGACGTGAACGGCGCAGAGTATCAGCCCGAAGCACAGGTTGACATTACCGCCGACACGACCGTCAAGGCCGTCTGGACAGATGGTCCCGATACCCCGGACACCCCCGCGAGTGCTGAGGGCGGCTGTTATGTGGCGACGGCTGTCTATGGCTCCTATGACTGCCCGCAGGTTTGGACACTGCGCCGCTTCCGCGACAACGTCCTTGCCGAAACTTGGTACGGCCGCCTGTTCATCAAGGCCTACTACGCCGTAAGCCCCACCTGCGTCAAGCTCTTCGGCGACACCGAGATTTTCCAGAACTTCTTCCGCGGCATTCTCGACCCGTGGGTAGCTCAGTTGCAGGAAGAGGGCTTCGAGTCCACACCTTACAACGACATTGACTGGTAATCCCAATTTTCCCGCTTTTATCACTGTGTCCTGAATTGCGCGGAGGGGCGGACAGTTCGCCGTCCGCTCCTCCGGCGCTTTTCTCAAACCAAGAGGCCGTATTTGTTTCTATATATTAAAGGAGGCGATGTTATGGGCAAACGAGACCTAAGAAGACGCTTTCTCAGTTTTTCGCTTGCCGTGTGCATGATATTCACGCTGTTTCCCGTGCGGACGCGTGCGACTGTGTACGAGGGCGACTGCGGCGCGGCTGTGCGTTGGACATTCGACGACGAGACGGGCGTCCTAAGCATTACCGGCACCGGCGACATGGACGATTATACGTCCGGGTACAACACGCCTTGGACGGACTACCGTTCTTCCATTACATCCGTGCAAATCGGGGAGGGCGTGACGCATGTCGGCGACTACGCCTTTCAGCAGTGCTACAGTCTAACAGACGTAAGCCTTCCGTCAACTCTGACGAGCGTTGGCAACTACGCCTTTGAAACTTGCGGTTGTCTGACAAACGTAAACTTTCCATCAAGTCTGGAAAGTATCGGCAGTTACGCGTTCTATAATTGCACTGCCCTTACTTCCGTGGCAATTCCGGCAGGCGTGAAAAGTATTGGAGAATGGGCTTTCTATTATTGCAATTCCCTTTCTTCTTTGACTTTCGCCGAAGGGCTGGAAAGCATTGGAAATTACGCGTTCTATTATTGCACTGTCCTTACTTCCGTGACAATTCCGGCAAGCGTGAAAAGCCTCGGAGGATGCGCTTTCTATTATTGCACATCCCTTTCCTCCGTTACCCTCTCCGAAGGGCTGGAAAGCATTGGAGAAAACGCTTTCGCGGAGTGCTACAATCTCTCCTCCATGACGGTTCCGGCAAGCGTGACCGAAATCGGAGGTAGCGCCTTTCCCAGTTCGCTGACGCCCACAGTCTATTTTGACACTTACGCGTGGCGCTACTGCATAAGCAACAACATCTCCTGCAACGTCACCGGCGGCGACGGGAAAACCTATACAGCCGCCGGCGAATGCGGCGAGGGCGTTTACTGGAAACTCGACAGCGACGGAAAGCTGACTGTATCCGGCAACGGCGCTATGAGCGACTGCGATTCCTACAGTAGCGGATCGTGGCGTGACCGGAGCAACGATATCAAAACTGTGGAAATTCAGTCCGGCGTAACCGCCGTGGGTAATTGCGCGTTCTATAGTTACTACTACTCATACCCCAACCTGACGGCGGTTTCCCTGCCGAATACGCTGACTTCCATCGGAGCCTACGCGTTTCAGTGTTGCGCCGCGCTTGCGTCCGTGACGATTCCCGATAGTGTAACTTCTATCGGGCAGGCCGCATTCGGTGCATGTAACGCGCTCACATCCGTGACGATTCCGTCAGGGGTGGAGCAAATCGAAAGCGATGCGTTTGGCAACTGCGAAAAGCTGACCTTAACCGTGACGGACAGAACGCCCGGTTACGGTTACGCTCTGCGGGAAAATATTCCGTTTAAGCTCGCCGGGGGCGATACGGTCTATTCCCACGACGCGGGCGGCGAGTGCGGCACGGGTGTCTACTGGACGCTCGACGGCGGCGCGCTGACCGTGTTCGGTAGCGGTGCCATGCGCGATTACTCCACTGACTATGAAAATCGGGCACCGTGGGTCGATTGGAGAGAGAGCATTACCGCCGTGGAAATCCAATCCGGCGTGACTTCCGTCGGGAACTATGCGTTCTATGACGGTTACAACGGCTATTCCTACCCCAACTTGAGCGCGATTTCCCTCGCGGACAGCGTGACCAAAGTCGGAGATTACGCGTTTTGCAACTGCGACGCGCTCAAGTCCATTGTGATTCCCGACAGCGTGACCGCCATTGGAAATAACGCGTTTGATAACTGCGACGCACTGTCCAACGTGACATTCCCGGCGAACCTTGTTTCTATCGGAGACTACGCTTTCTACTATTGTCCAAAGCTGACATCCGTGACCTTGCCGGACAAACTCGCGTCGATTGGTGCCTATGCGTTCTATGACTGTAACGGGCTGGTATCGGTTGTCCTGCCCGACAGCGTAACCGCTATCGGAAATAACGCGTTTAATAGCTGCGACGCGTTAGCCTCTTTGACACTGTCCAAGAATCTGGTGTCTATCGGTGAAGGGGCGTTCTGTTATTGCTACGCGCTCCGTAGTCTGACACTGCCTGACAAGGTATCGACTATCGGCGCTTACGCGTTCCAAGGCTGTAACAGGCTGACCGCGCTGACAATTCCCGCGACGGTCAAAACCATCGGGGAAGGCGCGTTCCGCGACTGCGGAGACATTCTGCTTACCGTGACCGAAAACAGCGGCGGTCACACGTACGCTTTAAGTGACGGCGTTCCGTTCAAGCTCGCCGGCGGCGCGTCGGACGCGGTACGCGTGGGCGGTTCCTGCGGCACGAATGTCTCTTGGGTTCTGGACTGGAAAACCGGCCTTCTGGAAATTACCGGAAGCGGCGACATGACAAGTTACCCGTGGAGTTCCTACAACAATAAAATCAAGACCGTGACCATCGGTTCCGGCGTCACTTCCATCTGTGATTACGCGTTCCAATACTGCCAGTCACTCACATCTGTGACGCTCCCCGACACGCTCACGTCTATCGGCTATCGGTCGTTCTATAACTGTTGGCTCACATCTGTGGAAATCCCCGGTAACGTAAGCTCCATCGGCTCCTACGCGTTCCAAGACTGCTACGAACTCGTGTCCGTGACCCTGCCCGCGAACCTGAAAAAGATTGAACCGGACACATTCTATAACTGCGGCAAGCTGGAATCCGTCACAATTCCGAACGGCATGCAGTCCATCGACCGGGAGGCGTTCTACAGTTGCAACGCGCTGAAATCCGTGACCATACCCGCGTCCGTCGTCTCCATCGACGACAGCGCGTTCAGCGGATGTCCCCAACTGGTTTTGACGGTGACGGAAGATTCCGAGGCGCATAATTACGCCGTGCGGAACAATGTCTCGTTCCGCTTCGTCGGAACCGATACGGTCTACCACAGAGGCACATGCGGTGCCGAACTGGACGACGACGTAATTTGGATTCTGGACAGTAACGGCCTGATGACTGTCAGCGGTTCCGGCGACATGCGGGATTTCAACGGGGGCGATACGCCTTGGAATGACTTCCGGGAACAGATTAAGTCCGTTTCCGTCGGCTCCGGCGTGACTTCCATTGGCTCCTGCGCGTTCTATGACTGCGACGCGCTGGAATCTGTGACCCTTCCCGCGTCCGTGACCTTTATTGATTACAACGCTTTCAGCGATTGCGCCAAGCTCGTTTTGACGGTAACGGAAAACGACGCGGCTTACACCTGCGCCCTGCGTGACGGCGTTCGGTTCCGTTTCGCCGGGGCGGACACAACCTATCGCGGCGGATACTGCGGCCCCGACAGCAGTTCCGACAGCGTGGTGTGGCTCTTGGACAGCAACGGCCTGATGACAATCAAAGGTTCCGGCGCTATGCGGGCGTTTAGCTGGGATGGTGAAACACCTTGGTACAATCTCCGGGAACAAATCAAATCCGTTTCCGTCGATTCCGGCGTGACTTCCGTCGGCTCCTACGCCTTCTATGACTGTAACGCGCTCGCCTCCGTCACAATCGCCGACAGCGTGACTTCTATCGGCTATCAGGCGTTCAACAGTTGCGACGCGCTTGAAGCTGTCACAGTCCCGGCTGCTGTGAAGGAAATCGGGGAAATTGCTTTCGGCGACTGCGGCAACCTTGTTTTGACCGTGACGAACGGCAGTACCGCGCATAATTACGCCGTTTCCAACCTTATCTGCTACCGCTTCGCGGGGTCGGATACTGTCTACCGGGCGTCCGGCCTCTGGGGTGCGGCGGCGTCACAGGCGTGGACGCTGGAATCCAACGGCATTCTGACCATTTCCGGCACAGGTGCCATTGCGGATTACGCCAACGGTGACGCCACAAAATGGGCTTCCGTCAGAGGCTACATTGATATGGTCGTTGTGAAAGACGGCGTGACAAAAGTCGGCTCGTACGCGTTCGCCAATTGCAACAATCTGGAAAAGGTATTCCTGCCGGCAAGCGTCAAAACGATTGGTCAAAGGGCTTTCTCCGACAATCAGAACCTTGTATCCGTCTCTCTGGAAGAAGGCCTCAACTCCATCGGTGCCAGCGCGTTTTACGACTGCCCCAAGCTCCTCGCCTTGACCGTGCCGGAAAGCGTAACGTCCATCGGCTCCGACGCTTTTAATACGTACTATTACTATTATGACACGCCGTTCCGGCTCAACGTCTACAGCGGAAGCGACGCCATGACGTACGCCGAAACCAACAGCATTCCGCACACGGTTATTACGCGTGGGACGGCGCAAGTCAGCGGCGTGACACTCGACGAAAGTTCCCTGATGCTGATGCCCGGTCAGAGTGTCTTACTGTCCGCGTCCGTACAGCCCGACGACGCCCAAAATAAGAAAGTCACTTGGAGTTCGGACAATCCCGCCGTGGCTTCTGTGGACGAACTCGGCATTGTGAAGGCGATTTCCGACGGCTCGGCGAAAATCAGCGTCACCACGGAGGACGGCGGCAAAACCGCTTTCTGTACCGTGTCCGTCGTGTCACAGATTCCGGTGTCGACCATTGTCCTGAGCGTCTCCAAGAAGGCCCTGACGGTCGGCGAGGGCTTTGACCTCACGGCGTCGGTCTACCCGGAAAACGCGTCCGACAAAAACGTCACTTGGTCTACCTCTGACGATAACATCACTTCCATCAACGAGAATTATTACGGCTACGGCTCCAACACGGTATGGGTCACAAAGAACGACCCCGGAACCGCCGTCATCACCGCCAGTTCCGCTGACGGCTCCATTGTGGCTCAATGCGAGATTTTGGACAGTCTGGACGTGACAGGCGTCCGGATTGAGCAGAAATCCGTAGTTCTCAAGCAAGGCGGCAAGGCGCAGTTGTCCGCGACTGTCCTGCCGGAGGGCGCAAACAATGACAAAGTGTCATGGAGTTGCAGTGACAGCGACATTGCCGAGGTTGCGGAGGACGGCACAGTAACCGGACGGAACAAAGGCAAGGCGACTATCATCGCCACCACAGACGAAGGCGGCTTTAGAGCGGTTTGTCTCGTGGAAGTCACCAACGAGGTCACGAACGTGGAGGGAATCACGCTCAACCGCGACAAAATCCCCTCTTTGGAGTTCGGAACGTCCATGCAGCTTGTCGCCACGATTACGCCGGACGACGCGACCAACCAAGCCATTACATGGACATCCTCCGCGCCGGAAGTCGTGGCGGTGTCCGACAACGGCGTAGTGACCGCGCTGGAGACGGGCAAAACCGCCGTCATTACCGCTATGACGGACGACGGAGGACGAACCGCTTCCTGTGTCGTGACGGTTTCCGATTCGAGAACACCCACGGACTTGAGAGTGTACGCGCCGGACAGTCTGACGGCGGTGAAAGGCTCTCCGCTCAACCTTGCCGGCGTGCTGGTCGAGGCGGTTTACGGCAACATTACGGAGTATGTCAGCGACTACTCTGTATATGATTACAACCGCGACCGCGTCGGAGCGCAGACCGTGACCGTCTCCTACAAGGGAAAGACCGCCACCCTTGACGTTAGGGTCATAGAGCGCCACGCCGAATATGTGTTCATCGCGCAAAGCCCCGATAAGCGGGAATACGCCATCGGCGAGGAACTGGATTTGTCGGGACTGATTCTACAGGCCGAGTACAACGACCAGACGCTTGAAACTATCAAGGATACTTCCCAAATGACCCCTGTGGGCTTCCGTTCCGACGTGGCGGGGACGTATCCGGTGACGGTGACTTGGAACGGCTTGTCCGTCGCCTTCTACGTGACGATTCTCGCCGCGTCGGCGGAACCCGTCAGCCTGACCGCCCCCAAGATGAACATCAGCGGCTATCCGGGCGGGAAGCGCGTGGAGTTGAGCGCGGTTTCCGGTGCCGAAATCCGCTATGAGAGCGACGAAAGCATAGAAGTTTCCTCCGCTTCCCCGCTGTATCAAGGCCCCATTCTTTGCACGGGTACAACAACTGTCATCAAGGCGGCGGCGTTCCTGAACGGGGAACAGAGCGCGGTAACAGTCAGCCGCGTGTTCGTTGACCAAGTACAGCCCATCGTCGCAAGCCACGACAGCGGAACCCAGCTTCCCGCCGGGACGCTTGTCACATTGCGGACGCCCACAGACGGCGCGGTTATCCGTTACACCACCGACGGAACCGAACCGACGACAGACAGTCCGCTCTACAGCAGCGGCGTACTGGTCAACGCCGACATGACACTCAAAGCCGTCGCCATGCTGGACGGCGCACGCAACAGCAAGACATTCACGGCAACCTATACCGCCGCCAGACGCACCGATACCCAGAGCGCCGCCACAATTTCCATTGGTTCCGTGACTTCCCGCGCCGGTGAGCGCGCTTCCGCGCCCGTGTACCTCTTCACAGAAGGCGACCAGAAAGTGACGTTCTTCCGCTTTACGATAAGTTTCGACAGACGCGCTTTCGAGTTCGCTTCCGTGTCCCCGGCGGAGGGAATTTCCGCTTCTAACCTTATGGTCTCCTCCGGCGCAAACAGTGGAAGCGTCACAGTCATGTACGACGCCCCCGACGGAAACGCCATGGAGAGCGGCGAGGCCTTCACGCTGACACTCCGCGCCCGTGACAGTTCCGAAGACGGCGAGTATCTCGTGTCCCTGTCCGCCGAGGAAGGAATCACGATAAAGACCGGAGACACAAGACCCCTTGTCAGCCCGACCCCCGGCGTGATTACGCTGTCCGGTTCCCATAACTCCCAGCTTACCGGGGAAATCTCCTTGCAGGACGGCAACGGCAACGCCATAGACGCCTTGCAGGACGGACAAGACCAAATCAACGTCAGTTTCGCCCTTGACCCCTACACGCCCGACGCGGCGCAGAGTAACGGCGCGTTGACCGCTATGGCGGACGTGTATCTGGTTCTCTATGACGACGAGGGCTACATGCTTGACATCCAGACATGGAACATTGAGTTGAAAAATGTCTGGCTTGCGTTCTCGCAGGTCAAGCAGGTTCCGCCCGAAATCAAGGGCAAAATCGACAAAATTAAAATCATGATACTCAGCGAGGATATGACGCCCATCATGGCGGCCAGTGAACTGTAACACACGCCGCCGCGCCATTCCGGTCAGACACTGACGCGCCGGGACTGTCTCCAACGCGGGGCAGTCCCGGTCGGGAAGGAGGATTTATCCAGATGAGCAAAAAAGTCTTAAGCGCGTTACTGGCTTTCGCTATGGCGCTGTCTCTGCTTCCGGGAATGGCGCTATCCGACGATTTTGAGCGGGAGGAAGTCGGCATACCGGTTGAGGACACAGACCTGTCCGACGCGCCGTTTGAGGACGTGGAAGTGTCCGACGCGCCGTTTGAGGACACAGACCTGTCCGACGCGCCGTTTGAGGACACAGACCTGTCCGGCGTACCGGTTGAGGACACAGACCTGTCCGACGCGCCGTTTGAGGACGTGGAAGTGTCCGACGCGCCGTTTGAGGCGGAGGCCGAATCGTTTGAGGAGGCGGAACTGTTCGCCGCGCCTGTCAGTCTGCGCGTTGAGCCGCCCACGACACAGACTGTCACGCAGGGAGCCGCGCTGGATATTCGCGGCCTTGCGGTCTACGCCGTCGACGCTGACGGCACCGAACAGGCCGTGACAGATTACGCTTTGAGCGGGCTGGACACCTCCAAAACCGGAGAAAAGGAAGTAACGGTCACTTACGGCGGCCTTACGGCGACATTCTCCGTCACGGTGGAGGCCGCACCGGTGGAACACTATATCACCGGAATTGCAATTTTCGACAAGAGAAATCTCAAACGCACTTACACGCAGGGCGAACCGCTGGATACAAAAGGCACATTGGAGACGACAGGCACAATAGGCCTTGAAAACGTGAATGTCACGGTCTATCGTTACCGCGCCGCCCCGGAAACAATCAAGGGCGCACAGTGCGCGGTGACGGGTTACAACCCCAATCAACTGGGCGTGCAGACGCTGACGGTCTCTTATGGCGGCAAGTCCACGGAGATTCTCGTAAAAGTCGTGCCGGGAAGCGGTCAGTCGACACAGACGGATGTCCCCGCGTTAGAGGCTCCACGCATTACCATTGAGAGCGTACAGGGCGGGAAAAAAGTCCGCTTTACGAGAGATGGAAGCATGGACAGTGATTTTTCCTCCCAATATCCGGGGCAAATGACCAAGATTTATTACACGCTGGACGGTTCCGCACCGGTACCCGGTGCCGAAGGTACCTTTGAGTACGACAACAGAGGCATTTCCATTGAGGAGACAACCACGGTGAAGGCGGTCGCCATTCTGGGCAACGAAACCAGTACCGTTGCCAGCGGACGCGTGTCCGTTTCGCAGGTACAGCAGCCCAAGCCCGCCAACGAACATCACAAGAACAATCAGGGACCCAACCGCACGATGACGCAATTGGAGCCGGGTACACTGGTCAGCTTCCTGTGCGACACCGCCGGCGCGTCGGTCTATTACTGGTTCGACGGGCAGTCCGGCGACGCCGACAGCCACCGTTACGGCAGTTCCGTTTATATTGACCGCGCTTACGCCAATGACGACGGTGTCGTCACGCTGAACGCCTACGCCACCAAGGACGGCTATAAAAACAGTGGCGTCATGAAACTGAAATATCAGCTTCCCAAGGAGGAACCGCCCCAAGAGGAACTGGTCAACATTTCCGTGGGAGCGGCGCGGAGCCGCGCCGGGGAAGCGGTCTCCACCTCTCTGAGCATTACGACCGAGGAATCCAGCGGCGTGACAGGTTTCACGATTACTGTCCGCTACGACCGGAGAACATTCAGCTTTGAGTCGGTCTCCCCGGCGGAGACGGGCGGCACACAGTCGGAAGCGGTCATTCCGGCGGGTGAGTTGTTCGCCGCGCCTGACCCGTCACAGGGCGTTGTCCGCATTATGTACAACGGACAATCCGTCACCGGCGGCGAAATGTGCATGTTGAATTTCCGCGTTTCCGATTCCGCCGAAGATTCCTCCGGCAATACCCCCTATGTGCTGACCGTGGACGGAGAATCGGCGCGGGTATCCACCAGCACCGGACGCCCCGTGAAGGCGGAAACCTATGACGGAAGCATTTCTCTGGAAGGTTCCCACAACTCCCAACTGACGGCGGCGATACTCTTCAGCGGAGAGGACAATCAGGAAGCCGCGGACGTGAACGAACTTTCCGACAGTTCCAACGTGACCGCTTCCATTTCCCTTGACCAAGAATCCGTGCAGGACTACACAAACTCTCTGCGTGACGAGGACGGCAACGCGCCCCTGACGGTCATGGCAAACGCGTTTGTGGCGTTTTACGACGAGGACGGCAATATGCTTGCCCTCGAAACGTGGGAAATCGACCTCTCCGACCTTGCCCGCCTGCTTTTCGACCGCATGATGAATATGCCCGAAGACGCGTACGATATTAAAACCATGATTTTGAGCGAATCCCTCACGCCCATTATGGCCGCCGAAGAACTTTGACACGGCCTGTGGTTCTCTTCCCGCCGGGAAGGGAAAATAATCGAAAGAAATGGATGTTCCGGCGCGGACAGACTGCCGGAACCCTCCATTTCCGACCCCTTAGCGCGGAATTTGTAAAGGAGATGAAGCGAGCAATGAAAAAACTGACAGCAGTCATGCTCACGTTATGTCTGTTGCTGGGCTTGCTTCCCACGGCGGCCTTCGCCGCGGGAGACGGGAACGACGATTTTCCACCGGGAGAAGAACAACTTCTCGGCGAGCCGGTAGAAATGGATGACGATTTTCCGTCGGGAGAATCCCGTGTTCTCAGCGAGCCGATGGAAGTGGATGACGATTTTCCGTCGGGAGGATTTCGTGTTCTCGGCGAGCCGGACGCGGACGACGGCGACGCCTATGCCCGCTGGAAAGCCGCCGAATACAGCGACGCGCAGGCCGCGTTGATGAGTCAGGCCGACGGCGAACTGTTCGGCAATGAGTATCTGGAAGCCTGCGTTCACCCGAACGGACAGTTCACAATGGGCACCACGGGCGGAGACCCCGCTACAAACCGGGACGACAATAAACTGTTGCTCTACGGACATCCTACGGCCTACACTTCCGAAACCATAATCCGTATCGACGGCGTTGACTACCGTTTCCACAGCGCAAACGCCGCCTCCCAACAGTCGGGCAATCGCAATGAGACCGTCCGGAGCATTTCCGGCGTGGAAGTCAAGCAGATTCTGACCCCGGTGGTCAATCCCCTGACCGGACGGGAAGACATCATGCAGATTCGCTACGAGTGCCGCAACACCACTTCCGAGACAAAAGAAATCGGCGTGCGCATTATGCTGGACACTATGCTGGGCAATAACGACGGCGCGCCGTTCCGCGTGGGCGAGGAACAGTTCACACGGGAACGGGAGTATACAGGAGACGACGTTCCCCGCTACTGGCTCTGTTTTGACCGCTTCGACGACCCTTCCGTGACTTCCGTCGGAACGCTGTATATGCGGGAATCGGAACGCCCGGACAAGGTGCAGTTCGCGTACTGGAGGACAATTGTTAATTCCGCGTGGAATTACCAGACGCAACAAGGCCGTTCCATGGCGTCCGATACGGCGGTTGCCGTGTATTTTAACCCCGCCGACCTTGCGCCGAACACTACCAAGTCCGTAACGACCTATTACGGCATCAGTGAGACGAGTTACATTCCCCAGCCCGGCAAATTGTCTATGCGGATTGTCAAACCGGCGGTGCTGAATGACGGCGGGAACGGCGAGTACGAGAATAACCCGTTCGACGTGACCGCTTATATCAAGAATGACGGCGAAACGCCCCTGACAAACGTGAGAATCAATCTGGATTTCATGGGCAGTGACGCGCTGGAACTGGTGGACGGCGAAACGCAGATAAAGACTATCGCCAGCCTCGGCGCGGGCGAGGAAAGCGCCGCGCAGTGGACAGTACGCGCAAAGCCGCAAAGCGCGGAAACGACGGTGCAATATCGTGTCACCGGAGACTATGACGGGCAGACTGAGCAGAGTGTCGTTGATTTGGAGACCAGATTAGCCGCGCTTCCGATTTCCCACAACGTGACGTTCCTTGCCGACGGCGCGGCATCGATTGTGGTGCAGGTGTCGCATAACGGAAGCCTCGCGGAAAGTGACATTCCCGCCGTACCCGGAAAAGCCGGTTACGTGGGCGAATGGAACCCCGACGACCTCGCCAAACTCGTAAACATCACGCAGGACATGACCGTGAATGCCGTCTATGTCCCCATGGTGCAGAGTGTCACGCTGGAACCGACGAGCGTCAAGCTGACAATCGGTGTGACCGAGACCGCACAGCTTACGGCGACTGTCCTGCCCGAAGAGGCACCGAACAAAGCCGTAAAATGGGTCAGCTATAACGAGAGCGTGGCAACCGTGGACGCCAACGGCCTTGTGAAGGCGGTAGCCGTAGGCACGGCGACCATTGAGGCCAAAGCCGCCGCCGACGAGAGCAAATCCGCCGCCTGCGCCGTCACCGTGGAAGCGGTGCTGACGGGCATTGAAGTCACGCCTCCGAATCCGTGGGTTATGAAGCAAGGTTCCTCACTGGATATTACCGGACTGTCCGTGAAAGCGGTTTACAGCGACGGCACCAAACAGGAAGTCACGGATTACACCTTGACCGGATACAACCCCAATCCCGAAGGCCTCGGCGAAGAAATCCTTGACGATGAGGGCGGCTCCGAATTTATTGAAGAGATACCCGAAGAGCTGACCATCACCTATAAGGGCTTTACCGGACATGCAACGGTGCGTGTGAGAATGCTGGACCCCACGCTGGAACAAATCGTAATCCGGCGTACGCCCAATAAACGTCTGAACTATGTGCAGGGGGAAAAGCTGAACCTTGACGGCATGATTGTGGATATTTTCAAAAACGACAGTCAGCCGGCGAAGTCAGTAGAGTTCAAAAACGGCAATATTCCGAGCGGCTTCAATGTGACGGGCTATGCCCCCGCCCGTGTGGGCAATCAGGCTCTCACGCTTTCCTATACGGAAGCAGAATCCGGCATTGTCAAGTCCATGCAGTTCTATATCCGGGTATTGCCCGCCGAGAACGTCCAGCCCCCGGAAAATAATGTCCTCCAGCCCCGCGTAAGCCTCGAAAGCGCGTTAGGCTCTAAAATCGTGTCGCTCTCCTATCCGGAGGCGAACGGCACCCAAGACGCGACCAGCAATGTGCCGGCCGGCGGCGTGATTTACTACACCAAAGACGGCAGTGTACCCACCACAAGTTCCACAAAATATACCGGGTCGTTCACAGTAACGGAAACGACAACCGTCAAGGCCATTACCGTTGTCAACGGTCAGTCAAGCCCCGTCACCAGTGCGCAGGTATACTTGCCGCAGGCGGCGCGACCCACAGTCGCAAATCTGCACCACCGCAACAATCAGGGCTTGAACCGTTCCATGACGGAACTGGAGCCGGGAACGCTGGTCAGCCTCATCAGCGATACGGCGGGCGCGTCCATCTATTACTATATCGGCAATATCGATGACAGCCGGATGACCGCGGAGAACTGCAAGTACGGCACCTCCATTTATCTGAAACCGGAGTACGCCGACGCGGATAATAATGTCACGATTAAGACTTACGCCACGAAGGACGGCTATCAAAACAGCGCTGTCGCCACATTTAAGTATCATCTGAACATTCCCGAAACCGTCACGGATACCGCCACAATTTCCGTCGGGCGCGTGACCAGCCGTTCCGGCGAGAATATCGCCCCCACGCTGAGCATTAACGCCACAGGTACGGGGCAAATCCGCAACTTCTCCGTGAAGATTCAGTATGACAACGGCGTTATGGAGTTCCAGTCCGTCAGCCCGTTCGTGAATGGTACGGAAGTGTTCAGCTCCAACGTTGTGAGCGGTCGGAATGGTGTTGTGACGTTGCAGTACAACGGCGTCGAGCCGCTGAACTTGGGCGAAGTCTGCGCGCTGAATTTCCGCGTTTATGACAGTTCCGAAAATGACAGCTATCCCTTGACACTCGACCAAAGCGCCGTTTCCGTGAACCTGACAACCGACAGCGCGATGGTGTACGACTTCATGGACGGCCTGATTTCGCTTGTGGGTTCGCATAACTCCCAGCTTTCGGCGGCAACGTCCATTGTGGACGCCGACGGGAACGCCGTTTCCAGCGCCGACGCGCTGGAAGCCGGAGACTCCTTCATGGCTAACGTGACCATTGCACTGCCGGAAGGCACCGCCGACGCGGTTTCCCTGAGTTCCGCCGAGGACAACAGCCTGAAAACACTCAACGTCTTTCTGGTGATTTACGACGCCGACCATATGATGGTCAGTCTGGAAAACTGGGATATTGACGTAACAGACCCGGCGAACCTCCAAAGCGTGCGGAGAATCCGCATTCCGCGGAGAGTTCCGGGAGGCAAAATCAGATTCATGATTATGAGCGAAGAACTGACGCCCAGCGTAGCCGCCAACTCGCTGTAATGCGCGTTTGCGCGATTCCCGCGCCGGACTTCTGTCTTTAGAAGGCTCCCCGGCATACGCAAAGAATCAGTTTTGAAAAAGTAAATATCGAGGCAAGGCGACGGAAGTTCATAAGGCTTCCGCCGCCTTTTTATGTTTGGGCGTTCCGGCTGAAACGTGTCCGGTCTCCTCCCCGTAATCTGACATTTGTATCAAAAATTGTGACCTGTGCGGTGAAAGTAAAGGAGTTTACACCCGATGTCATAAACTTGAAACCGTCCCGCCCGACGCTGTGCGCAACGCGCCGACGGGGCGGTTTTGGACGGTGTTTCCGCTTATCTTAACGCACATGCCCCAGAGGGGGAGTAGAAGGGAACTTTCAAACGTCCGGTTGCAATTCCGCGTGGACGCGTTCCAGCGCCGCGCCGATAACTTGGTCCATGTCGTAATACTTGTACTCGCCCAGTCGCCCGCCGAATATGACATTGCTTTCTTTGTCGGCAAGCTCTTTGTACTGCGCGTATACCGCGCCGTTCTTCGCGTCGTTCACGGGATAATACGGCTCGTCGCCCGGTTTCCACTCCGACGAATACTCCCGGCTGATGACTGTTTTCGGGAGTTCGTTCCCGGCCTCGTCGCGCCCGAACTCGAACCATTTATGCTCAATGATACGCGTCCACGGCGTTTCCCGGTCGGTGTAGTTGACAGCCGCGTTTCCCTGAAAGTTCGGGATGTCCAGTAACTCCGTCTCGAACCGGACAGAGCGGTATTCCAGACAGCCCGCGAAATAGTCGAAATAGGCGTCAATCGGCCCCGTGTACACGGTTTTCCGCGCCAGTTGCGACAGTTCCCCGCGATGTATCATGTAATCCGTGTCCAGCCGGACTTCGATACCGTCCAGCATGTTGGCGACAAGTTTCGTATAGCCGCCGACGGGGATTCCCTGATACAGCGCGTTGAAATAGTTGTTGTCGAACGTCAGCCGCACCGGCAGACGCCGGATAATGAACGCCGGTAAATCCTTACAGTCACGCCCCCACTGCTTTTCGGTGTAGCCCCGGACAAGCGTTTCGTAGATGTCGCGCCCGACAAGCGAAATGGCCTGTTCCTCTAAATTGCGCGGCTCCCCGGTGATTTCGCGCCGCTGTTCGTCGATTTTGGCGGCGGCCTCGGCGGGTGTCACGACGCCCCACATCTGATTGAACGTGTACATATTGAACGGCAACGAGTACAGTTTGCCCTTGTAGTTCGCCACCGGCGAGTTGGTGAAGCGGTTGAACACCGCGAACCGGTTGACGTAATCCCACACGGTTTTGTTGTTGGTGTGGAAGATATGCGCCCCGTACTTGTGGACGTGGATACCCTCGACTTGTTCCGTGTAGACGTTCCCGGCAATATGGGGGCGCTTATCGACGACAAGGACGCTTTTTCCGTTGTCGGCGGCCTCCCGTGCGAATACCGCCCCGTACAGTCCCGCGCCTACGATGAGATAGTCATACATGAATCTTACCCTTTCTACATACCGTCATTGTGCTGAGTGTTATTCCGTAATGTATTTGCAGCCAGTTCATTCGCTACCGCCACAATGACCGCCGCTACAATAGCCGCCACTCCAATGAGTGGAGAAACACCCACGCCCATTGCAAATCCCCCCAGCAAACAACCAACGCCTAATGTCGCCAAGGAAACTAAAGAAAATTCATGGGCGGTTTTTGCATGGTTTTTGTGGAAGTTCTTTTCGGAATCTTCGTCGTTTTCCAGTTCTTTCAGAACATCGTCCATTTCATCCATGCTTTGGCCTCCTTTCAAATTATCCCCACGTTGTGACTGTATACAGAAGAAAGCAAGTCAGCGAGCAAATGGCAAATATCCAGCCAAGCTGATATTCCTTTGACGTAATTCGATTTGCTTCCCGGTTCCATTCGATTTTCCGCAGATAATCTTGAGCGACCTTCGCGGAGAAAAATTCCTTCCGCATAGATATAGTTTTTGCGGTATAGGACTGCCGTATGTCAAGTTCTCTGAAATTATGCGTCCAAGTGGCGTGAATCATCCACAAAAGAGATGTCAGCGCGGTCAATACGGCAACAAAGTAGGGAATTGTCACGAAAAGCACCTGTACCATTTCAACCGAATCCGGCGGAGAGCGCCACAGTTCCTTGATATTTGGTAACTATTCAGTCAAACATCTTGTGTTCAATCTGTGATTCAAACCACAATATATTGTATGGCAATGGATTTGAATTTCCTTAATCTGTAAAATCGGCTCGCTTTTTACGGAAATTTCGATAGCAAAACCTCCAAAATCTC
>JAFSRZ010000017.1 GCA_017445875.1 Oscillospiraceae bacterium
GCAAAAGCCGTATCAGAGCAGAAATTTTCTGAATTTAGGCAGAAACTAACCGCGAAATGTGCCGCGCTTGGCGTGGAACTGCGTATCGTTGACCGCTTTTATCCGTCATCGAAAACCTGTCACTGTTGTGGGCGCGTAAAGCGCGGCCTGAAATTAAGCGAGCGGGTTTATTCGTGCGAATGCGGATATACAGCGGACAGGGATTATAACGCGGCGTTAAATCTGCGGGATACGGAGCGGTATCAAATCGCCTGAATAAAATCTCAAGTACCGATGGCTAGTCGGGAATTTACGCCTGTGGACTGTGCATGAACTTGTGAGTAGCGAGCGCGAAAGCACACAGGTTGAAGCAGGAATTTTCTCAATATGGGTATCTTTGTCCATATTTCGAGTAGCAGGTGGAACATATGCCCGACACTTGGGAAGCACTCGAACGGGAATGCGGGAATTGTCGCGCCTGTCCGCTCGGCGACGGACGGCAACATCTTGTTTTCGGCGACGGTTGCCGCACGGCGGAAATTTTGTTTATCGGGGAGGGACCCGGACAGCGTGAGGACGAACAGGGGCTACCGTTTGTAGGCCCCGCCGGGAAACTGTTGGATGACATGATGGAGTTAATCGGCCTCGACCGGAGCAAGGTCTACATTGCGAATATTGTCAAGTGTCGCCCGCCGCGCAACCGCGACCCCATGAATACCGAACAGGCCGCTTGTCTGCCGTGGTTGCGGCGTCAAACGGCGCTGTTGCGCCCGAAAATGATAATCTGTCTGGGGCGTATCGCGGCGCAGGTCGTCATAAAGCCGGACTTCCGTATCACGAAGGAACACGGACAATGGACACAACGGGCGGGTGTCTGGATGACGGCTATTTATCACCCGTCGGCGCTCTTGCGGGACGTGTACAAGCGCCCGGAGACGTTCCTTGACCTGAAAGCGATACAGGCCAAGGCGCGGGAAATCTGTACCCGTACCGAACTTGTCACGCCGTGACGGCGGCAGGGAAAACTTTATAGAGAGGTGGAAGTAATGGCAAATAATGCAAATCTTGCGACGGGACAGAAACAGAAACGCTGGTGGCGGATACCGCTGTACATTGTGGCGGCGCTGTTATGCGTGGTGGGTATCTACGCGGGGTATGTGTTCCTGAGCTACTCCCGGATTCCTGACTTGCAGGAACTGTCCGTGGACGGGAACGCGACACAAACGGCGTCGCTCGACACAGAGTACACCGCCGTGTCGTACAATATCGGGTTCGGCGCGTACACGCCGGAGTTTACGTTTTTCATGGACGGCGGCTCCGAAAGCTGGGCGGCGTCGAAAAACAGTGTCATGGCATGTGTACAGGGCGCGGCGGATACCGCGTTGTCCCTTGACCCCGACTTGGTACTGTTTCAGGAAGTCGACACCGATTCCACGCGCAGTTACCACGTCAACGAGGCGGAAATTATTCACAGTGTCTTTCCCGACTGGGACAGTGTAGCCGCTGTAAACTATCATTCGCCATTTCTGATGTATCCTTTCTATCACCCCCACGGCGCGTCCAACTCCTGTCTGCTGACAGAAAGCGTCTTTGACATGACATCCGCAATCCGGCGCAGTCTCCCGATTTCCACCGGCGTGAAAAAGTTAATCGACCTTGACCGTTGCTACTCTATCGCCCGGATTCCGGTCGAGAACGGGAAAGAACTTGTCGTGATGAACGCGCATTTGTCCGCCTACGGCACCGACGCCGCACAGGGCGAGGCACAGTTAGAAATGCTCTTCGCCGACATGGCGGCGGAGTACGAACAGGGAAATTATGTCCTCTGCGCGGGCGACTTCAACCACGATTTCCCCGGCAATTCCAGAGAAGAACTGAATCCGGGTACCGACAAAATTTACAGTTGGTGTCAGCCGCTCCCGGCGGAACAGTTGCCGGACGGCTTCACGCTCTGCGCCGACTACGCGGAAGGGCTTGTTCCGTCCACGCGGAACACGAACATTCCCTATGGCCCCGACAGTTTCACCGTGGTTCTGGACGGCTTCATTATCTCCGACAATGTGCTGTGTACCTATACGCAGGTTGTCGACACCGGTTTCCAGTACAGTGACCACAATCCGGTTGTGTTGCGCTTCATTCTCCGGTAATCCGAATATTGTATCAAAAAATGACGCACTCCGCCGGAAATCCGGGGGAGTGCGTTTGTGCTGTCAGATAAGTTTCGACCTGTGCGGATGACGCGCTCTTGTCGCCCCCCTTTGGGGGGAGATGTCGCCGTAAGGC
>JAFSRZ010000001.1 GCA_017445875.1 Oscillospiraceae bacterium
CCCCAGCCGAGCATGTCGGCGTCGGAGAGCGCGTACGCCGTAAAGGGCTTGTTGCGGTCGTTGAAGAGTACGCTTTCGGTATCGTCGCCGGACTTGTGCGGCATGGACTGCCAGATTTCGTCGGACGTGAAGCACAGAATCGGCACCATGATTTTGGTCAGCGTGTCCAGAATCAGATACAGCGCCGTTTGGGCGCTCCGGCGGAGTTCGCCGTCTTTGTCCTCGCAATAGAGCCTGTCTTTAATGATGTCCAAATAGAAGTTGCTCATATCCACGACGCAGAAATCATTGACGGCGTGGGTAATCACGAGAAATTCGTAATCGTGATAGGCCTGTTCGCAACGCTCCATTAAGGCGTTTAACTTCGTGATTGCCCAGCGGTCGAGGGGTTCCATTTTGTCGGGGGGCGTGAGGCCGTCGGGGTTGAACCCGTCCAGATTGCCCAGACAGTACCGCGCCGTGTTGCGGAACTTCAAATAGTTCTGCGACAACTGCTTGAAAATCGCGTCCGAACAGCGGACATCGGCGTGATAGTCGGCGGACGCCGCCCACAGGCGCAATAAGTCCGCGCCGTACTTGTTGAAAATCTCGTACGGGTCCATGCCGTTGCCGAGGGACTTGTGCATAGCCTTCCCTTCGCCGTCGACTGTCCAGCCGTGCGTGACACACTCCTTGAACGGTGCGCCGTCCCCGAACGCCCCGACAGCCGTCAGCATGGACGACTGAAACCAGCCGCGGTACTGGTCGAGGCCTTCAATATACATGTCGGCGGGCCAGAAGCCTTGGTCGCGCTTCATGGAGGCGAAATGGGTTGAGCCGGAATCAAACCAGCCGTCGAGGGTGTCTTCCTCTTGGTCGAAACCCGTATGCCCGCCGCAGTGCGGACACGTAAAGCCGTCGGGGAGAATATCGGCGGCGGCGCGGTCAAACCACGCGTTAGAGCCTTCTTTCTCAAACAGTTTGGCAACGGCGTCGATAGTTTCCGGCGTGCAGACAGGTTTCCCGCAGTCGCGGCAGTAGAAAACCGGAATCGGCAGACCCCATTTCCGTTGACGCGAAATGCACCAGTCCGAACGCTCCCGAATCATGGCCTTCATGCGCTCAATGCCCCAGTCGGGAACCCAGCGGACATTATCGCAAGCCGCGCAGGCCTCCTCCTTGAACGCGTCGACGGAACAGAACCATTGCGGCGTGGCGCGGAAAATAATGGGTCCCTTACAGCGCCAGCAGTGCGGGTAACTGTGCACGATATTTTCCGACGCGAATAACATGCCGCTTTGCTTCATGTCGGCTAAAATGACGGGGTTGGAATCTTCCGTAGAAAGTCCGGCGTATTTCCCGGCGTAGTCGGTGTGGCGGCCTTGGTCGTCGACGGGTACCACCATTTCCATACCGTAGCGGCGACAAGTCTGGTAGTCGTCCGCGCCGAAACCGGGTGCCGTGTGGACACAGCCTGTACCGGAATCCATGGTCACGTAGTCCGCCAACAGCAGACGCGACGTTTTCGGCAGGAACGGATGGTCGGCAAGCATATTCTCGAAGAACGCGCCCGGATGCGTTTCAATGACCGTGTAATCGTCGATTGCGCCGACGCCCATTACTTTTTCGACAAGCGCTTCCGCCATGATATAAGTTTCTCCGTTGCCCGCTTTCACAAGCGCGTACATTTCCGACGGGTGCAGGGCAATGGCAAGGTTTCCGGGAAGCGTCCAGATAGTTGTCGTCCAGATGAGGAAGAACAGCTTGCTTTTGTCGATATGCGACAGCTTGCCCAAGTCGTCATTCATGGGGAACTTGACATAGACCGTGGTACAGGGGTCGTCCTGATACTCAATTTCGGCTTCCGCCAGCGCGGTTTCGTCGTTCGGACACCAGTACACGGGTTTGAGGCCTTTGTAGATATAGCCCTTGCGGTACATCTCGCCGAATACGCGCACTTCCCCGGCCTCGAACGTCGGGGACATCGTTAAATAAGGGTGTTCCCAGTCGCCGATACAGCCCAGTCTCTGGAAGCCCTCACTCTGTACGTCGACATACCGCGCCGCGAAGTCGTGACACGCCGAACGAAATTCGGGTACGCTCATCGCCTTGCGGTTGAGGCGGTTCTGCTTGATGATGGCGGATTCAATGGGCATGCCGTGATTGTCCCAGCCGGGAATATACGGCGTATAGCAGCCGCTCATGGCCTTGGAACGGACGATAATATCTTTCAGGGACTTGTTGAGGGCGTGTCCCATGTGCAGGGAACCGTTCGAGAACGGCGGGCCGTCGTGCAGACTGAAACGCGGCTTGCCCTCGTTCTTTTTCAGGAGAGTACGGTAAATGTCAATTTTTTTCCAACGTTCGAGCATTTGCGGCTCACGTTTAGGCAGTCCCGCCCGCATGGGGAACTCGGTTTTCGGCAGATTGATTGTCTTGTTATAATCCATATGCCTGCTCCTTTCTCAATAAGAAAACGCCGTCCCCGAACGGAGACAGGCGTCCTTTACGCTTGCTGTACCACTCCAAATGTCTGGAACGACGGGGTAACGTCCGTCACGCGTCCGGGCTTACTGACGCCGTGGCGGCGCGTTCGGCGGGAAGCTCAAGGGTGATATTCGCCAGTCGACCCGCGCCGCCTCGCACCGTAATGGCGGTTCTCTGTGCCGGGTTCCGACGGGGTACTGTCCCTGTCAACGCCTGTGACTGTGAAAAAGTCCGCAAACAGCCCCCCTTATTAGGGGGGCCATGTCCTCGCGGACATTCCCGTTTCCGGGTTGCGGCTATTATATCGTTTTTCCGGCGTTTGTCAAGCGTTTTTTGGGAGATTTTGCGTGTGTATGTGTACACGCTTACTTGGCAAAGCGCAATTCCCCCCTCTGTCGCCTACGGCGACATCTCCCCCCAAAGGGGGGCGACAAGAGCGCCGCCCGCAACACGGAACAATGTCCCCTTGCCCTCCCCTCTGGGGGAGGGTGGCGCGTCAGCGCCGGGTGGGGGCAAACGTAATAAAGCCGGGAAGCGGCACAAGTCCGCCTCCCGGCTTGCGGAACGTATACGGAATCAGTCGTCGAGAAGTCCGGCCTCTTTCATAGCGGATTCCATTTCCTTGTCGGACATGATGTTCTTGAGCGGGATGACAATCGTACCCTTGGCCTTGGCGTCGTCAAACGTCTTGGCGAAGTTACGGGCGCAGAGAACCACGTCGAAGTTAGCGGCGGCGGACTTGCCTTCCGAAATGGCGCAGTGATGGAGCTGACCGGGGTTGATATTGTGCTTTTTGAAGACCTTCTGGAGGGTCATCTTCATCATGAGGGAGGAACCCGCGCCGTTAGCGCAACAGACCATGAATTTCTTGTTATCCATTTTTGCCATGATATTTCGTCTCCTTACTGAACAGATATTCCGCGACGGAAATCAATTGTTTGCATTATAGCCGGTTTCAGGCCATATGTCAAGATTGGCACCCGCCCCCGTTGGCGGGGGCGGCTTTGTGATTAGTCGTCGTACTCGGACTTAATGCCCTTGTACTCCTTGTAGGCCTCGTAATCTTCCGTAATGAGGAAGTAGCCCTTGGGGTCCATGCGGTACTCAATTTGCGGAATGGCAAGCAGAATCACGGCAACGAGCGCCACGCCGACATAGCCCAGATATTTCATCAGGACAGTGAAGCCCGGCCACACGGTCGCCCAGTCGAACATGCCCAGATAACCGCCATGCGCGGCGAGTCCGCACCAGCCAGCGATGAGCGCGGAGCCAAAGACTTGAATCAGGCCGCAGAAGAACGGGATAATCAGACAAGCCTTGAGGCCGCCCTTTTCATTGGCGACAAGTCCGATAGTGGCATTGTCGAAGAACACGGGGACGAATCCGCAGATAATGATAGTCGGGGAGCCGGTTACAATGAGTACGAGAATGGCGAGAATTTGTCCGACGAGACCGGCGAGGAAGCCGAAGGTCACGGCGTTGGCGTCGCCGAAGCCGAAGCACACGGCGCAGTCGACACCCGGCACAGAGGACGGCAACAGCTTATCGGCGATTCCTTGGAAGGACGCGGTCAGCTCGGTGACGAATGTCCGCACGCCTAACTGTAAGATTGCCAGATACACGGCGAAGTTGAGGGACTTATCGAAGCACCACCAGACGTAGTTGACATTCTCTCCGATGTCGCCGGTGCTGACAAAGTAGGGCTTGCCGATGATAGCCAGAATCACGCCGAAAAACGCGGTCATGAGCAATGCCGTACAGACCATGTTTTCGTTGAAGATGGAGAAGAAACCGGGCATTTCCATGTCGCCGACTTTTTTGAGTTTCTTTCCGTTTTTCGCGCCGAAGAGCTTGTCAGACAGGAAGTAGCCCAGACGAATGCCGAACATCTGTTGATGTGCGATAGCGAAGCCCGCGCCGTCGGAGAGTTCCTGCATGGGTTTAATGGTCATATTCGCGCCGACAGCCCAGTAAGCGCCCAGCAGTACGGACATGACAATCATCATGGGAAGCGGGACATTCGCGCCGTCACCGGCGAGTTGCGGCAAGGCGAAAATCAGGAGCCAAATAGCCGTGGCGGCCTGTTGTACCTGTACATGTCCGGTCGTGAACAGGGCGCGGCATTTCGTGATACGGTTGAAGCGGACAAGCAGAATGTTGATGATGAACGCGACAAGCAGTAACATCATGGTGTCGGCGAAACTCTTGCCGATACTCTCCATGGCCTCCTGCACGGCGTTCTGTCCGTAATAGGGGTCGGTGACGCACGCGGTAAGGTTGAAGCGTTCACGCAGTCCGGCGAGAATCGGGCGGAAAGTACCGGTCAGTCCGGCGGAACCGGCGTTGAGAATCAGCATGCCGATAATGGCTTTGAGCGTTCCGGCCAGCGTGTCGTACCACTTCTTGCCCATGAGGGTGTAGCCCAGCAGGGTCAGGAAGCCGACCATATAGGGGGCTTTCTGGAGTACGTACGTGGCAAAGAAATTCCATATTGCGCCCAGAATGTCAAGAATTATCATTTAGAAGCCTCCCTGTTTTATCAGTCGTCATCGTCGGTGGGGGGATTTTCGGCCTCGGCGCGGAGAATGTCTTCCGGGGTATTGGCCTCTTGGAGCGCGTCCAGAAGCGGGTAATTCGTGAATACCTCCATCAGACTTGCCATATTGTCAAGGTGTTCGTTGGGGTCGTTGGCAACCAGCGTAAAGAACAGTTTCGCGTGTTTGGGTTCGCCGTCCTCGTCCTTGCCGAAGTCGACAACCTCTTTGACGCGCAAAAAGCCGACCGCCGTTTTGAGTGCGCCGACGGCGTTTTCCTGCGTGTGGGGCATGGCTACCTCGTGGTCATAGACCATGTAGGGGCCGTATTTCTCAATGCACTTGACAATCTGCTTGTAATAGTCGGGCTCGACATAGCCCGTTTCCACAAGCGTTTCCGTGCTGATACGTACGCCCTCCTGCCACGACGGAACGCTGTCGACAAATTTGTAATGTCCGCGTTCCACGATTTTCTGCAAAATGCTTTTTTCTTCTGCCATTGGAAAAGTCTCCTCTCCGGGAATCCGGCACCCCGTGACGGGGCGAAACCCGCCACGGGAAACTGTGCGTCAGCTTACAGGCAAGAGCGGAACGGGATATTCTGCGGAGCCTCGAAGCAGTCCTCAAAGCCGCGCTGATGATGATAGTAGATTTTGTCCTTGTCGGCGGGATAGGTGTACTTGCCGCCGACCTGCCAGAAGAACGGGTGGAACTTGTACTCGTTGCGGTCTTTCTTGAAGTCGTACAGCAGTTTGATTTCCTCGCAGTCGGCTTGGAAGTTCGTCCACACGTCCCAGTGAATGGGGACAACGACCTTGCAACGGAGGTTTTCCGCCATGCGGAGAACGTCGACGGAGGTCATTTTGTCCTGCATGCCGATGGGGTTTTCTCCGAAGGAGCCGAACGCGACATCAATGTCATAGTCCTTGCCGTGCTTGGCGAAGTAAATGGAGAAATGGGAGTCGCCGGAGTGATAGATATTGCCGCCGGGCGTCTTGACAAGATAGTTGACGGCTTTATCGTCCATGTCAGTCGGACACTTGCCGGTCAATTCCTCGCGGTCGGGGCCGGTGGAATCCGTCGTGACAATGCAGGTACGGTCGAAGCTGTCAAGGCAGACGATTTCAAGGTCTTTGATTTTGATAACGTCGCCGGGTTTCACAACGCGACAGCGCTCTTCCGGCACACCCCACTTGACCCACGTTTCCACGGACTTCAACGGGCCGATGAACGGTACCGGAATCTCGTTGCCGTTCTCGTCGGTGGTGGTCATGCCGCTTTGGATGACGTGCGCCGCCCACTCGGCGGACATGTGGTCTTGATGATAGTGTGTCGCTAACACGGCGTCGACCTGCTTGAACGCGAACGGGTCGATTACAAACGGCACGTTGCGGAGATTCGGCTGCATGGCGCGTCCGCCGCACATATTCGCCATTTGGTGTCCGACAGCCATTTTGCCGTTGCCGTGGGTGCGCTTGCCGTTGCCGCACCACAAGTCAATGGTGATATTCGCGCCGCCGGGGGTCTTGAACCAGATACCGGTACAGCCCAGCCACCACATGGCGACGTTGCCGGGTTCCACCACCGCGTTTTCGATATCCTCTACAAGCCAAGTACCCCACTCCGGGAACGTGGACATAATCCACTTGTCCCGCGTCATTTCGGAAATCTTACTCAAAGTCTCTCCCCCTCTGAAAAATTGCCGGAGACCGGCCCGCGGTATGCGTGATTGACAGTCGTATCATAGCAGACGGGGCGGCGGATTTCAAGCACCCTTTTATGTTCGTTTACGGTTTTATGTTCGCTTTGATTTTCCGTGAAAACGCCTTTGTGGAAATTGCCCTGAACTTTTTTGCAACTTCTGTAACCAAAATGTAACATTTATTGTGTTTTTGCGCCCCGTCACAGCATATTTCACGACGGTTGTTTTGTTCACAGTGTCAAAATGACGAATTTTCAGAAAAAATTTTTCGTTGAAATTCTCCGATTTGTCTTGCAAAGCGGACGGAAACGCCGTATAATCAAACGGAGAACGAGCCGCGCCGCGTGTCTGTGCGTTTCGGCTCCGAAAACGAACAAGGGGGAGACAGATTTGAAAAAGTACGCCCTCGGCCTTTACGAAAAGGCCATGCCGCCCGGCCTGTCATGGGAGGAAAAGCTGTCCTTCGCCAAGTCGTGCGGTTACGATTTCGTGGAACTGAGCGTCGACGAGAAGGACGACAAACTTGCCCGGCTGGACTGGTCACGGGAAGAACGTCTCGAACTGGTGGAAACTATGTCGCGTGTCGGCCTGCCCCTGCGGAGCATGTGTCTGTCGGGACACAGGAAGTATCCCTTCGGGGCGTCCGACCCCGCCGTCCGCGCCCGGAGTATGGAAATCATGGAAAAGGCTATCCAATTAGCCGACGACTTGGGAATCCGTATTATCCAATTAGCGGGTTACGATGTCTACTACGAGGACAGCAACGCCGAAACAAAAGCCGCGTTTCTGGACAATCTCCGCCGCGCCGCCGAAATGGCCGCCGTCAAGGGCGTTTCGCTCGGCTTCGAGACCATGGAAACCGACTTCATGAACACCGTTTGGAAGTCGATGTATTACGTGAAACTCGTGGGAAGTCCGTGGCTGGGCGTGTACCCCGATTCGGGCAACCTCACGAACGCGGCTTTGTCGTCGGGCGGAAACGTACTCGACGACTTGGAGAGCGGACGCGGGCACATTATCGCGTTGCACCTGAAAGAGACTGTCCCCGGCGTATTCCGGGAAGTGCCGTTTATGACGGGACATGTCAATTTCCCGGCGGTTATCGAAAAGGCGTGGGGACTGGGAATCCGGCGCTTTGTCACCGAAATGTGGTATGTCGGCAACGACGACACGTGGGCGGACGATATCCGCTTTGCCCGTAAGAGCATGGGCGACATTTTAGACCGTCAGTAATTGCCGGAATGCCGCTCTTGCCCTCCCCCTCTGGGGGAGGGTGGCGCGTCAGCGCCGGGTGGGGGCGATTTCTCCCCCCTCTGTCGTCTTACGGCGACATCTCCCCCCAAAGGGGGGCGACAAGGCATGTCAACCGCACAGGGATTTTTATTTATTTATGGGAGGCGTTTCAATGAAAATCGAAAAGAAAGTCATTACCAAGTTGAACAAGTGTTACGCAATGGCGGAACTCATTGACGGCGGGGAACACAAGTTTCTTGTCGCGGCGGAGAAGGCCGACCCGTGCTATCTGTGTTCGGACGACGGGGAAGTGCTGGAAACCGTCTGGAAGGAACCCGGCGGCATTATGACCATGCAGCAGGTTCCCGGCGTCGACGGACAGTTCCTGTCCACGCAGAGATTCTTTTCCCCGAACGATTCCAAAAACGCGAGTATCGCCATTGTCACGCACAAGGGCAAGGATGACTGGGAAATCCGTACACTCTGTGAAGCGCCGTTCGTACACCGCTTCGGCATTTTAGAGCGTAACGGGACACGCTATCTGTTAGTGTGCTGTCTGAAATCCGGTCACGAGTACAAAAACGACTGGCGCTTCCCCGGCGCGTGTTTCGCGTCGGTATTCCCGTCGGATTTGTCGCCGTTCAACGCCGAACACCAATTGACGTTGACCAAAATCAAAGACGGCATGCTTCGAAATCACGGCTACCGCGCCATGAAAATGAACGGACACGATGTCGCCATTGTCGGCTGTGAGGAAGGGACATTCCTGTTTACGCCGCCGGTCAAGCCCGGCGCGGAATGGGAAATCCGTCAGCTCTGCGGCGTCCCCGCGAGTGACTCCATTTTGCTTGACTTCGACGGTGACGGCAAATTAGAGTTAGGCACTATCAGTCCGTTCCACGGCGCGTGTCTGACAATCTATCATCTGGACGCGTTCGGAAACTATGTCCCGGCGTGGAAACTCCCGCTCCCGGAGGCCGATACCGAGTTCTTACACTCCACATGGTCGGGTACACTCGCCGGGAAAGAAGCGTGGGTTGTCGGCTGGCGCAAGGGTACCCGTGAGACCATTATCATCACGTACGAGAACGGCGCGTATCAGACGCAGGTCATTGACAGTAACACCGGGTGCGCCAATCTCATGCACTTTGTCAACAAGGACGGCAAGGACGTGTTAGTAGCCACCAACCGCGAGATTGACGAGGCGGCGATGTATATCGTCACGGAATAAGGGGGTTTTATTATGCTGGAAAAGCTGAAACAGGAAGTCTACGAGGCCAATATGGAACTGCCCCGGCGGAATCTGGTCACGTACACGTGGGGCAACGTGAGCGGCATTGACCGCGAAAAGGGCCTGTTCGTCATCAAGCCGTCGGGCGTGGAGTACGACGAGCTGAAGCCGGAGGACCTGGTGGTCATGGACCTGAAGGGCAACCAGGTGGAGGGAAAGATGAATCCCTCCTCCGACACGAAAACCCACCTGGTACTCTATAACGCATTTCCGCAGATCGGCGGCATCGTCCACACCCACAGCCCCTTCGCCGTAGGCTGGGCCCAGGCCGGGGAGGATATTCCCGCCTACGGCACCACCCACGCCGACTACTTCTACGGACCCATCCCCTGCGCCCGGCACCTGACCCAGGAGGAGCTGGACGAGGACTATGAGCTGAACACCGGCAAGATTATCGTGGAAACCTTCCAGGGCCGGAATATCGACCCCGTGGCGGTCCCGGCGGTGGTCTGCCACAGCCACGGCCCCTTCACCTGGGGGAAGGACGCGGCCCAGGCGGTGTACCACGCGG
>JAFSRZ010000018.1 GCA_017445875.1 Oscillospiraceae bacterium
AACATGTGTAACTGACCGGTACTAATCGCCCGAGGGCTTGACCTGAATGAATGCAGGCTGGCCTGAACACGAGAGGAAGTCACGTTGTTCGGTTTTGAGGGTGTGTCCGGGTACCGGAGACGGAACGTTTCCAGAAAGAAGCGCTTCCAGACGGGCACCTTTAGCTCAGTTGGTAGAGCAACTGACTCTTAATCAGTGGGTCCCCGGTTCGAGTCCGTGAGGTGCACCAATGGCCCGTTGGTCAAGTGGTTAAGACAGTGGCCTCTCACGCCATTAACATCGGTTCGAATCCGGTACGGGTCACCACACAAAGACAGTTGTTCCGCTTTCCGAACGTGTTCCGAAAGCGAAAACCGCGCAAAGGTTCCTTTTCAGAAGAATGTACTCCGACATGTCGGATACAGATACAGTTGGCGTTGATTGGGGTGAGGGTCCACCTGTTCCCATTCCGAACACAGTAGTTAAGCTCATCTCCGCCCACGATACTTGGCTGGCGACGGCCCGGAAAAACAGGTAATGCCAACACAAAACGCGGTTCGTGAAAGCGAATCGCGTTTTGCTTTCTGAAATGTAACGTCCTCTCCGTATGGGGAGGACGTTTTTTCATGTTTAGACAAGTTTTCTTTCTTGTATAAACAACTCCGCTTCTTGGAATGTCCGATACAAAATTTGTCTGGACAAGTTCAGATATGTTCGTATATCCGAAACACCGCCGTCACAAGGCCTAAAATCTGTGCGTTGGTGCCGTCAATCGGGGGATAGGCGTCATTTTCGGGCAGAAGCCAGATTTTCCCGTCCCGCGACAGATAACGCTTGACTGTGGCCTCGTCGCCAATCAGCGCCACCACAATTTCCCCGTTGTTCGCTTCCGGCTGCTGCCGGACAATCACGTAATCACCCGGCAAAATCCCCGCGTTCCGCATGGACTCCCCGCGCACCCGCAAGGCAAAATAATTGCCGCCCTGCCCCACAGAATCCAGCGTCAAATAGTCCTCTACGCACTCCTGCGCCAGAATCGGACTGCCCGCCGCGACGGTGCCAAGTACCGGAATCCGGGTTTTTCCGCTGGTGTCGCTCCCCGACGCCGGGTCAAGCAGTGTAATGGCGCGTCCCTTGCCGGGGTCTATCGCAAGCAAGCCCAGTTTGGCCAGATTTTTCAGGTGGAAATGCACCGTCGACGACGATTTCAAATTCATCGCCGCGCCGATTTCGCGTACGGAGGGCGGATAGCCGTGTTCCCGCTGATAACTCCGCAGATAATCGTAAATTTTCCCCTGCATGGTGGTCAGTTTCATAATAAAGCCCCTCCATCATGACGACCTGTCCGTGTGTTCGCTGTCCCCGACATTATAGCACCGTCCGCGCCAAAATGCAAACAAATGTTTGTTATCCGGCACTCCCGGACAGGCGCGTTTTGTACGATTTCACGCTTGACAATCCGGCAAAAACAGGGATAATAGAACTATAAGAGCATTGCAGGGAGGAAACGCTATGACCTTGGAAGAACTCGAAGCGCGTATCCCTCGCGGGAAAGTCCGCACGCGGTTCGCGCCGTCGCCCACCGGATATATGCACGTCGGAAACCTGCGCACCGCGCTGTATACGTGGCTGATTGCCCGTCACAATGGCGGCACATTCATTCTGCGCATTGAGGACACCGACAGAAACCGTCTGGTGGAGGGCGCGACCGAAGTCATTTACCGGACTATGAGGGAGTGCGGACTTGACCACGACGAAGGCCCCGATATCGGCGGCCCCGTGGGGCCGTACATTCAATCGGAACGGCGGGAGTTATACGGACTGTACGCCAATCTGTTAGTGGACAAGGGCGCGGCGTACCGCTGTTTCTGCGAGAAATGCGCGTCCGGGGAGGATACCGGCGAATTTGACCGCGAGGACGACCCGTGCCGTACACTCTCCCGCGCCGAATCCGACGCCAAAGCCGCCGCCGGGGAACCGTACGTCATCCGGCAGAAAATCCCCCGCGAGGGTTCCACGACATTCCATGATGTGTCGTTCGGGGACATCACCGTCGAAAACCGCGAAATGGACGACCAAGTTTTGTTGAAGCGCGACGGACTGCCCACATACAATTTCGCCAACGTTGTGGACGACCACTTAATGGGCATTACGCACGTAGTGCGGGGGAGTGAATATCTGGCTTCCGCGCCGAAGTACAACCTTCTCTATGAGGCGTTCGGCTGGGAAATCCCCGCATATGTCCATTGTTCGCCGGTCATGCGCGACGCCCACAATAAAATGTCGAAGCGCCACGGCGACCCGTCCTATGAGGACCTTATCGCGCAGGGCTATTTGACAGCGGCGGTCTTAAACTATGTGGCGCTGTTGGGCTGGTCTCCACGCGGGGAACTCGCCGAAAAGGAGTTTTTCACGCTCCCCGAACTCGCGGACGCGTTCGACATCGCGGGTATCTCCAAATCTCCCGCCATTTTCGATATCGAAAAACTGACCTATTTTAACGCGTCCTACATCCGCGCCATGACGCCGGAAGCGTTCGCGGACGCCGCCGAACCGTATATCCGGCAGACTGTTAAAAATACCGACATCAGCGCGGCGGAAATCGCGGCTTTATTACAAGCGCGTTGTGAGAAGCTGTCCGACATCCCGGAGAAAGTCGACTTTTTCGACGCGCTCCCCGATTACGATACCGCGCTGTTCACAAACAAGAAGTCGAAAACCAACCCCGACGTATCCCGCGCCATGCTTGAAGCCGCTATTCCCGCGCTGGAGGGCGTCGCCGACTGGACTATGAACGCCGTACACGATACGTTATTCCCGCTCGCCGCGACACTGGGTGTCAAGAACGCCACGCTGTTATGGCCTGTGCGGATTGCCGTGTCCGGCAGAGCCGTCACGCCCGGCGGTGCCGTGGAAATCTGTCACATTTTGGGCAAGGCGGAGACCTTGCGCCGCCTGAAATCCGGCCTTGCGAAACTGTCCGAATCCTGAACGCCTGTCTGTCAGAAAGGAAGTTGAGGAAATCATGAGCCATCTTATCATCCCGGAGGGCTACCGCCCGCGCCTGACAAGCAGTGAACTCCAACGCGCCATTACCCTGCTTCGCGCCGAGTTCCCGCGCCGCCTGTCGTCGTGTCTGAATCTGCGCGAAGTCCGCGCCCCGCTGTTCGTCGACCGCGCAAGCGGTCTGAATGAAACACCCGTCGCGGCGGCTCCGGCTATCTCGTTCGACATCCCGGATATCGACATTCACGCGGAGTTCATCCACTCCCTGTCCAAATGGGCGCGGGTGGCGCTCAAACGCTATGAATTTAAGCTCGGCACGGGGCTGTACGCCTCTGTACACACCGTCCGCCCCGACGTGTGTACCGACAACTTACACTCCGTGTACGTCGACCAGTGGGACTGGGAAAAGCACATCGACCCCCAAAACCGCGACACGCAGTATCTGCGCGATACCGTGCGCGATATCGTGACATGTATGTGTGACGCGGCGGAGGCGTTGCGGCGGGCGTTCCCGGCGCTGACGTTCCACCCCGACCGGGACGTGTATTTCCTGACGGCACAGGAATTAGAGGACCGTTTCCCGCACCTGTCCCCGGCGGAACGCGAAACCGAAATCTGCCGTCTGCACCGGACTGTCTTTCTAACGAACATCGGCCCCGCGCTCCGTTCCGGCGAACCCCACGCCGGACGCGCTCCCGACTGCGACGACTGGGACTTGAACGGTACTTTGTTCATGTGGCACCCCATTCTGAAACAGGCCTGCGAATTGTCGACCATGGGTATCCGCGTGGACGCCGACGCCTTGCGGCGTCAGCTTGCCGCCGCCAACTGTGAGGACGTGCGTTTTCTGCTCTTTCATCAAATGTTGTTAAACGGCGACCTGCCGCAGTCCATCGGCGGCGGAATCGGCGCTTCCCGGCTGTGCATGCTGTTGCTGGAAGCGTGCCATATCGGCGAAGTACAGGCCGGACTTTGGGACACCGAAACCGTCAAAGCCTGCGAGGAGGCCGAAATTCCGTTGCTGTGATTTCTAACGCTGACACGTTCCCTCTCCCGATTCGGGGGAGGGCTTTTTGCACAAATCCACGCCGTTAGAAAATTCTGGAATCAGAGGAAAAAAACCTTGACAGAAACGGTCGATTCCTGTACTCTTTTGTCTGCGTGAATCCGATTACGAAAGAGGACAGGTGGAAAGAATGCTGAAACGTATATTCAGTGGAATTATGGCCTTCTGGATGTCGATTGCCCCCGGCGGCGCGGACGTTCAGACGGCGGAAGATACCCTCGAACCCGTCAACATCGCCGTGGAGGAACAGGAAACCGTCGTCCCAGACCCGCTGACACTCGAACGCGTCCGGGAAATCTCGTTCCCCGACAGTCCGGAAAAAGCCGCCGACGCCGTCAGCTACGCCGCGCACTGCGGCCTGATGTCGGGCTTTGAGGACGGTTTGTTTCATCCCGACAACTTCCTGAACGCCGGACAGGCGCTCCGTATTCTCCGGCGCGTCGCCGCGTATACCAAATTAGACGCCGGCCCCGATACCATGTCCGATATCGACTGGGGCAGCGCCGTCGAACTGCTCATCCCGGAGACGGACAGTTTCCGGTTGACGTTCCGCCCGAAAAATACACAGGTCTTGGTGGAGTACGAGGACGGCACACAGGAACTTGTTGAGTATTGGGACATTCCCGACGGCGCGTCCGCCGTGACTACGAACCCGGACGGCACGCCAAATTTCGCCGCGCTCTACGGGAAAGGCGTCTCCGTGGCGCTGGAAAAGCCCCTGACCCGTGCGCAGTTCGCTTTGTTACTCTACCGCTTCGCGGCTTTCGCCGGGTACGATTTGTCCTGTACCGGCAATCTGGCACTTCGCCCCGACGGCGATACTGTCCCCGACTACGCCAAAGTCCCGTATTCGTGGGCTATGGAGCATGACCTGTACCGCCCCGTCGTCGTCGACAAACTGTGTCCGACGCTTCCGGTGTCCCGTGCGCAGGCGGCGCTCGTGTTCACGGCTCTGCTCGCCGATGGTACCGGTGAACCCGTCGCCGTACAGATTACGCGGGACGCCTCTAACCCCTTCTTCGTCAGCAGAAGCAGGGACTTCCACGACAGCATACAGGCCGCCGTGAATCACGCCGGGGAACGTTACGGCGCAACCGGGTTACAAGTCGCCGTCATCGAGCGCGGACAGCTTACCGATACTTTCGCCTACGGCTGGGCTACCAAGGGCGACGAACGTATGACGCCCACCCACAAAATGCGTATCGCGTCCATTTCCAAAGTTCTTCTCGGCCTGACTGCGGCGCGTATGCGGCAGGATGGTCTTGTCAATTATGATGAACCTCTCGGCACCTACTGGGACGCCACGTTCCGCAATCCCGAACACCCCGACACCCCCATTACGCTGAAATCCCTCCTGACACACACATCCTCCCTCGCCGACGGAAGTCTGAACGCCGGAACTGTGCTTTCCCGCCTGAGTTCCGGGCGCGGCTATACGTCCGCCGTGCCGGGTTCCCTCAATAACTGGGAGTACAGCAACTACGGCTTCGGCGTCCTCGGCCTGACACTCGAACGCGTCGGCAACGCCACCATGGACAAACTCCTTGACCGCTACTTCTTCAATGTCATGGATATTGACGCCAGTTTCTACGCCGGAGACCTCGACGACAGTTCCAAATTAGTCACGCTCTACAGCGGCGGTTCCGTGACGCGTTCACTGTCCGCACAGCGCCAGCGCCATAACCCCGGCGTGTGCGTTGACGGCAGTGTGTTCGCGGGCGGACTGGTCATCAGTGTGCGTGACCTCGGCAAAGTCGCCGCCCTGCTTGCCAACGACGGCGCTTATGAGGGCTTGCAACTGCTTAGCCCCGAATCCGTGCGCCTTATGGAAACGTACGAAAATCAACGCGTGTCGGACGGCTTCTATCAGGCCATGCCTATCCGTTACCGCGCCAACGCTTACGGGCGAAACGGTATTTACTATCATACTGGCAGTGCTTACGGCGTGTTCAACGGTTTCTCCTACGACCCGGCGACCGGTGATGGCGTGGTCGTGCTGACAGTCGGTGCCAGCGGCGCGAGAGACAGTAACGGCAATTACGCCATCTGCGGCGCGATTTTCGATTCTGTGTACCATACGATTGCGACAAATTAAAGCAAACCGCCCGAAAGCCGTTTCCGGTTTCCGGGCGGGTGTTCTTTTCCAGAGACGGCTACTTTTCCAGACGTGCGGCGTACTCCGCCCGACTTGCTTCCGGGATTTGTAACGCGTTCATAGCCTGTTCCAGTGTCCATCCCATGCTGTCTACCAGATTTTTCAGGGCTGTTACAATGCCCTGTTTGTGTCCGGCTTCCATGCCCTGCTTGCGTCCGGCTTCCATGCCTTCGTTGCGCCCGGCTTCCATGCCCTGCTTGCGTCCGGCTTCCATGCCTTCTTTGCGTCCGGCTTCCATGCCTTCTTTGCGCCCGGCTTCCATGCCTTCTTTGCGTCCGGCTTCCATGCCTTCTTCCCATACTCCGTCACTCAGATTGCACATCAGTGACACCTCCTTTTCGAGCGTCAGCGTCATGGGAATGTCGAACTCCTCACGGAGTACCCGCTTCTTGTCGTCCGGGAGCGTGTCACGCGACAGCAGAACACTCAACAGTTTCAGCAAACTGTCTTTGTCCCGCCCGTCCGGCTTCCCAAGACAAACCATCACCACCGACAGCAAGTCATAATTCCGCTCGTCCTCGTGGACATTCCCCAGCAGATTTTCTTCGGCGATGTGGTAACGGGTAATCGTATATTCCCGCTTTTTCGGCGGATTCGTGCAAATCCAGATAGAATACACCTTGCGGAGTTTTTCATAGTGCGCCTTTGCGAACACAGTTCCGTCCTGCGCCGAAAGCATACGGCCGCCATAGAATACGCCGCGCTTCAGCAACGGGTAGCCCGGATAAAACTTGTTCTGCGCTTCCACGTTGATGATTAACTGCACGTTTTCCCCCGTGCCGGGGACAAGCGCGGAAAAGTAAATGTCAAAAAAGACATCCCCCTCTGTCAGCGACACATTCTCCTGTGACAGTCCCCGAATGACTGTGCCGGTTGCGTCCGGCGTGACCGGTACTTCCGATATGCGCGGCTCGCCCTCGATATACCGTTCCGCGATTTCCCGGACATCGCAGTCCTGAAACTCTTTCACACAGCGCTTCAAAATCCACGCCAATATGATTTTCTCCGACAGCAGACGCTTACACGCCGCGTCATAGGCGGCTTTGTCCCGTGCTATCCGAATATTGCTCGCAAGGGTGGTATCCAACTCCATCCGACCACCTCCTCACGCGTATTCTAACACGATTCCGCGTGATTTGTCAAATGGTCTGTTCCACGCGCCCCATGCGCGACGCCAGCAGAAAGCCGCCCCCGCAACACAGCCCCGACAGTAACACCTCTCCCGCGCCACTGTAGCGCAACGGCACCATGAAAAGCGTGGACGCGCAGACAATGCCCAAAATCCCATGCGACACCGCCGCGTGGCGTGTGCGGAACAGCCGGTTCATCAGTCGGGCGAACAGCGTCGCCGACACCACCGCCCCCGGCAGACAGGCCGATAACGCTACAATGTCCATGCGCGACAAGTCCTCTAACAGAGGCCGGTACAGTCCCAGCGCCATCATAACCGGGGACGCACTGAACCCCGGTAAGACCGTACCCAGTCCCCAGAGTACGCCGCAAAAGTTGTACCACCAGAAATTCGGCGTAGCCTGTACGTGTAAGACATGCCGCACACACCAGAAACTTGTAGCCATTGCCAGTCCGCACAGCCAGAACCAGCCCCACGCGTGTCCCTCTCTCCCGGCCTCCCGGAACAGTGCCGGGACGCTTCCCGCAATCAGGCCTATGAACAGCCACACACAGACTGTCTCCGACGACGCCATGACCGCGTTTAAGCCTCGCGCAATCAGCAGAAAGCCCACAGCCCATCCCGCGCCCAGCGGCAACGCCAGACGCCAGTATTTCCGCGCCGCGCTTTTCGGACGCGTCAACAGTTCCATGAAGGGCCGGTAGATTCCGAACACGACCGCCAGCACCCCGCCCGATACCCCCGGCAAAATCGCCCCCGCGCCGATGAGTATCCCGCAGAGAATGTAACGCCACCCGTGACGGACAGTCTCCATAAATTCGCCTCCTGTGTGGAAAAATCCGTAAATCATTTCTGTACATTTTTCAGATTCTCTCTTGACCTCGCGCCGGAAATCGGTTACAATAACAAGTTGTGTATGACAGAATCCCCCGGCGGCGGACAGGCGCGCCGGGTACCGAAAGGCAGATTGAAAACATGGAACATCCCTATAAAACCCGTCAGGGCGGCGCGACTGTCACAATTTTTGTCCCCTATGACTGTAAGAATCACTGCCCGTTCTGTATCAACAAGGGCGAATATGCCGACCTGACCGGATTTTCACTGGAGAAAATCTGCCAGAGTATCCGCCGCATGGACGCCATTACCCCCTACTGTGATTTCGTGTTCACGGGCGGCGAGCCGCTTTCCGAACTCGATTCGCTTCAAGTCATGCTCGACGAGATTCCGACGACCCACCGCGTGTTTATCAATACGACACTTCCCGTGTCGGAGTTCCAGTCCGAGGAAGATGTGCTTGCTTTCGCGGCGCGTAACCGGCACAAGATTACCTGTATCAATGTTTCCCGCCATATGCAAAAGTATGTCGTGGAATCCAACGACAGTCTGTTGGCGCGTCTGCCGGTGCCGTTCCGCGTCAACTGCGTCCTTTACAAGAACTATCCTGCCGACAAGATTGTACCGTATCTGGAACGGTTCCGGGCGATTCCGGGCGCGTCCATCCAGTTCCGCTTCGACTACACCGCCACTACCCCCGAAAACCTCTACGACGAGGAACACGATAAAATCCTGCACGACCTGCGGAAAATCGCCCTCTATACCGGCCTCGACGGCTGCCGTATGCGCTGCGGGTTCCACTTCAATTACAAGGGCATGGAGCTGACGTATCACAAGACCCTGCCTTATTCGACTATCGTCGAGCGTGACCCCGTGGACGGCGTTACTTACGATATCCTCTACGACATTCTCATTAAGCAAAACGGCGACATTCACTCCGACTGGACCGGTGTCCCGCTGGACGTGGACGCCTACGAGAAGGTCATCTTTGAGCCGTACGACCTGCGTTGGCTTGTCAAAGTTGCGTGATACAAAGCCCCCCACCCGGCGCTGACGCGCCACCCTCCACCAAAGGGGAGGGCAAGAGAATTACAACAAAGTTGCCTGACAAATGCCCCGGAACAGTGCGGAAAACTGTTTCGGGGCGTGGCTTATTTGCCGTACTGCGCAATGAGATTGGCCTTTTTGAGTTCCTTTTCGTTCTTGTAATACTGCCGGGCTTTCGCGCCTAATTCGGGGTCAAGCTCGTCGAGTTGGGCGGCGATACTCTCTACCTGCGCGTCACAGTCGGCCTCCATGTCGCTGATAGTGTCCATACGGGCGTACACAATGCGGATTTTCATAGTTCTGGTCTGCTGTTCGGGTTCCAGCGCCAGAAATTCCGTGATACATTCCTGTATGACATTATCCAGCTTCGTATTAAAGGTGCTTTGCAAAACGTACAACTGCGCAAAGAGATTTTGTATTTTCGCCTCTTTTTCGGCTTTGGCCTTCGCTTCGGCGTCGACCTTGGCTTTTGCTTCCGCTTCGGCTTTTGCCTTTTGCGCGGCTTCGGCGTCCGCCTTGGCTTTTGCCTCGGCGTCGGCTTTGGCTTTTGCTTCGGCGTCCGCTTTCGCCTTTTGCGCGGCTTCGGCTTCCGCCTTGTCCTTTGCCTCGGCGTCCGCTTTCGCCTTTTCGGCGGCTTCCTGTTCGGCTTTGGCTCTCGCTTCCGCTTCGGATTCGTCCGGCTGTCCGGCTTCCGTCTCGCCGGACAACTGCGCCGTGGGTTCGGGTTCCGGTTCCGGCTCCGGCGCAACTCTGGACTGCTCCGGCACGGGTTCCGGTTCGGACTGCTCCGGCACCGCTTCCGGCTCCGGCGTCGATTCCGACACGGGTTCCGATTCTGTCTCCGGTTCGGCTGTGGCGTTGGCTTCCGTCGCTACGGTTCCGGCGCTCAAAAGCTGTGCCGCCGCTTCTTCCAGTGTCATAGTGCCGTCGGCAATCGCCGCCTGCATTTCCGGCGTCAAGTCAAGGGTGGGTATCTGGTATTCCCCTTGGAGTTCCTGTGTAATCTGCTCGTTCTCCGCGCTTTTCGCCGTGACCTGCTCCTCGTTCATGGTGACGCTCTTCGCCACGGAGGCCGCGGTCTTAATCCGTCTCCACTGCGTGACCGCAACCGCGACAATCAGAACCGTTACCGCCGCAATGACGCCGATGATGATTTGTTTTTTCCGCATGATTGCCCTCTTTTCCTGTATGTGTCAAGAAGTTGTTGGAACGTCCCGCGCTACTATTGAGACGCTTTCCGCGTCAAAAAGTTCCGCACGGAGCGCGACCAGACAAAAATTTTGACATTGTATTATTTTTCCGTGGCGTCGACCACGGACATTTTGCATTATACCACTTTCCCGCGCAAAAGAAAAGGGACTTTTCCGCGAAATTTCCCTTGACAGCAGAAAGCGTCGCCCGGATTGCTCCGGACGGCGCTGTGTTCGCTAATCGGGAATCAGTCCCAGTCGGCACGCGGACCGGCGGCGGCTACGTCGGCGCTCATGTGGGTGTACTTGGCGAAGTTGTCGTGGAAGCTCTTTGCCAGCATTTCACAACGGTGATGATATTCGTCCTTGTTCTCCCACGTGTTGACGGGGTCGAGAATCTCGGACGGTACGCCCTCAATCGCCTTGGGTACCTGTACGCCGAAGGTCTTGTCCGTGAAGAACTCGCCCTTTTCAATTTCGCCGTTCAGGGCGGCTGTGACCATGGCGCGGGTGTACTTCAGGCTCATGCGCTTCTGCTTGCCGTTCTCGTCGTGGACGCCGTTCCAACCCGTGTTGACAAGGTACACGTGCGCCCCGGAGTGTTCGACTTTCTCCGCCAGCATTTTCGCGTACACGGACGGGTCAAGCGGCAGGAACGGAGCGCCAAAGCAAGTCGAGAACGTCGGCACGGGTTCCTCAATGCCGATTTCAGTTCCGGCGACCTTGGACGTGAAGCCGGAGACAAAGTAATACATCGCCTGTTCCCGGTTGAGTTTTGAAATCGGCGGCATGACGCCGTAGGCGTCGGCGGT
>JAFSRZ010000019.1 GCA_017445875.1 Oscillospiraceae bacterium
AGCGTTCGTCCTGAGCCAGGATCAAACTCTCAATAAAATGGTATCAAAACAGGTTTCTTTTCAGGCACCTGTTCCAACCTTTATCGAGCTATTCTCCATAGCTTCATGTCGGACATACTTCCATTTTCGGAAGCCTGTCCTGTTCCGTCGTCGGGTAATTGACTCAACCCCGACTACGAAACTTTTCGATACACGTTCCCATGTCCTTTCCGAAACTGTCCTTTCGGACATTTCGTGAAAGTTCCATAGAACCGTGTTCGTATGGTGCTTTCTTTTCGTTACGTTGTTTAATTTACAAGGTACACGCCGCATTAGCGGAACAAGCGTCAGTATAGCAGATGTCCGACCGTTTGTCAAGCCCCTTTTTCAAGTTTTTTTGAACTTTTTTTCGAGGCCGTCCGGCTGGTATTCTGTTGTACCCGCTGTTCTCGCGGACAGCTTATCTAAGATACCACACCGCAAGCTGTTTGTCAAGCCCTTTTTTTGATTTTCTTCAAAAAATTTTTCGAGCCGTTCCGACTTCCCGCCGGACTGGTATCTTTTCCCGCCGCCCTCGCGGACAGCCTGCATAAAATAGCACACCTCAAACCGCTTGTCAATACCCTTTTGCAAAAAATTTCGACCTGTGCGGTTGAGGCGTCCTTACCGCCACTTTGAGATGCGGAAACGCCGTTCAAAATCGCCCCATCGGCGGTTTCGAGTTTATGACATCGGGTGAAAACACCTTTAATTAATTTCACCACACAGGTCGAAAAAATTCATGTTGAATGAACTTTTCAGGCGTCGCGGAACGCGCCCAGCGCATAAAAGCAACCAAAAGCAACCATGTCCACGGCGACAATCGTCGCGCCGACAGGCGTCGACGCCACCACGGCAGTCAGCATGCCGGCAAGCGTACAGAACACCGACAGGCACGCCGAACAAATCGTGACGGCGCGGAAACTCTTGAAAATCCGCATAGCCGACAGCGCCGGGAATATCACAAGCGCCGAAATCAGCAGGGAGCCAACTAAATTCATGGCAAGCACAATCATGACCGCAATCATGACGGCAATGACCAGATTATACAATTGCGCGTCGGTGCCGGTGGCACGGGCAAAGGATTCGTCGAAGGTGACGGCGAAAATTTTGTGATAGAACAGGAAAAAGGCCGCGACGGACAGCACCGACAGCACCACGCAAGCCCACACTTCTCCACCCGTGAGCGTCAGAATGGACGTGGAGCCGAACAGCGTGGAGCAGACATCCCCGGAGACATTCGACGAGACCGGATACAGGTGCATGAGCAGATATCCGAGCGCCAGCGCCCCCACGGACAAAATTGCTATGGAGGCGTCGCCCTGAATGCGCGTATTTTGTCCGGTGCGCAGGAGCAGGACGGCACAAAGTATCGTAACCGGCAGAACCAGCGCCATATTATCGGAGAGCCGAAACACACTCGCGGCGGCCATTGCACCAAAGGCGACATGCGACAGGCCGTCGCCGATGAAAGAGAAGCGTTTCAGGACGAGTGTCACGCCCAACAGCGACGACGAAAGCGCTATCAGCGTACCGACAATCAGCGCGTATCGGACAAAGGGGTATTGCAGATATAAAAACAGTTTGCCGAACATGGTCAAGCTCCTTTGGAACGGAAATAACCCTGTCCGGGTTCGCTCCGCTGATAGTCGTCGCGGGTGCCGAAAAAGATTCTGTCCCCGATGTGCAGAATATGCGTGGCGTAGCGCAGGGCGGCGGAAATGTCGTGCGAAATCATAATAACGGTAATGCCGTCGCGGGCGTTCAGACCGGCGATTAACTGGTAGAGTTCCGCCGTGACTTTCGGGTCGAGACCCGACACAGGTTCGTCTAACAGTAACAGTTTCCGCGTGGCGCAGAGGGCGCGAGCCAGTAACACGCGCTGCTGCTGTCCGCCGGAGAGTTCCCGGTAACAGCGCCGGGCAAGCGGCGTGAGGCCGAGTTTCTCCATGTTGTCGGCGGCAAGGCGCTTCTCCGCTTGCGTGTAGAACGGGCGCAGGCCACAGCGCCCTTGACACCCCGACAGCACGATTTCCCGTACCGACGCCGGGAAATCCCGTTGCACGGCGGTCTGTTGCGGCAAATAGCCGATTTCATTTTGTTTGAGGCCGTCCCCGGTGATAATTTGTCCGCTGAAAGGCGCGTGAAGGCCTAAAATCGTTTTCATGAGCGTGGACTTCCCGGAACCGTTTTCGCCCACAATGCAGAGATAATCCCCGGCGTGTACGGAAAATGTCACATTTCCGAGAATTTCCCGCCCCTCGTAGCCGAGCGACAAATCCTGACAGGTGAGGAGTTGCGGCTTTGCCGGAACATCGTCCGCGAGATTTTGCCGGGGCTGAATCCGCAAGCCACACACCGGACAGTCCATGGATTGTCCCTGAACGGCTGACGCGCTTGTGTCGCTCTGCTGTTGGGGAATGTGTCGCCGAAACGCAATACGCCGCCCTCCGCCGTTGAGCCTTGTTTTCATATCAAGTCACCCCCAGCGCCCGCGACAGTATACCTAAATTCGCTTCCATGACCGACAAGTAGTTTATGCCGGACGCGATTTCCGCCTCTGTCACGGACTGCATGGAGTTCATGGACAGGATTTCCGTTTCGGGGCGGCCGGACGTGCGTATGATAGTTTCGGCAAGTTTACCGTCGGCGGATTCGGTCGTCAGCACGGCGGGCAACGATAATTCGTCAAGTTTCCCGGACAGAAACGCGATGGTCTCGAAACTCGCTTCCGTTTCGGCGGAACAGCCCTGAAACGCCGCATACACGTCCAAGCCGTAGTCCCCCGCCAGATAACGGAACGGGAAACGGTCGGCGAACAGTATACTTTTCAGCGGCGCGGTCTGTACGGTGTCCCGATACCGTGCGTCCAGTTCCATCATTTTCACGGTGTATTTGTCCGCGTTGTGTGAGAACACGAAAAACGGAGAAGCGTATCCTTCGGCTTTTGCGTCCTCAATGCTGACAAAGTCCATGATGTCCAGCATGCTCGCAATTTCCACGCAACACCTTTGCGCGTTTTTCAGTGAAAGCCAGATATGTTCATCATAGGCAGTTTCGGCTTCTGGTTCGGCCTCCATGCCCGGAAGCGCTTCCTCCTCCCGTAAGGCTCCCCCCAGCGTGTCCATGAGGTTCAGGGCAAGTCCCGACGCCCCTTTCAGCGCGTCTTGCACCCACGCGTCCGACTCCCCGCCCACGTAAATAAACAAGTCCGCGTCGGCAATCAAAATCATGTCGTCCACGGTCGGCTGATAACTGTGCATGTCGGTTCCGTTGCGCAGTAAGAGCGTCAAGTCCACGTCGGCGGCGTGCGCGCCTAATATTTGCCGCGTCCAGTCGTAGAGCGGGAAAATTGTCACCACGATTCGCGGCTTGTCGGCGTCCCCGGACGCCGTACGCGAACCGCCGCAGGCCGTCAGCGTACACAGACACAGTAAGATACAAAACAGCTTTCTCATGACGCATTCCCCCGACACGCCCCGCACAGACCATATAACACGGTCTCCGTACGGTCTAACGCGAAATTATCCGATTTCGACACCGCGTCCGTCAGCGCCGCGACGCCCTCCCCGCTCATGTGGAACGTCCGCCCACACTGTGTACAACACAAATGCAGACAGTCCCGGCAACTCTCCGCCGCCATGAACTGGTAACGGATTTCCCGTTCCCCGCCGTGTGTGCTTCGCCGCACCTGTCCCTCTGCTTCGAGGTCGGACAGATTCCGGTAGACCGCGCTTAAACTGATGGATTCCTCCCGCATGGCCTCGGCGATTTCCCGCGCCGTGAAAAGTTCGTCCGGCCTCACGCGCAAATACGACAGCAATGCTTTCCGCTGCCGCGTCACGTACTTCGACAAGCACAACGCCTCCTGTCTCTGAATTTGCGAACCGTTTGCGAATTGGAATCATAACACAGACAAAGATTCCTGTCAAGTCTCATGTAAGAAATTTCATACGTCCCTTGTATAGAAACATCCCACATGATACAATAGTTTCCTTATGAAAGCGGGGCGAATGGACATGAATAGCAACCTCACGGCAGACAGTTTGCGCTTTATTATTGCCCGCCTGATTGCCAACGCGGACGAATCTATCCGGGAAAGCCGGGAAAACAGGGACGATTTGTTCAAATCAGGGCGCAGTGAGGCGTATTATGAAATGCTGGACACACTCAAATCAGAATTAAGCGTCCGGGACGAAGACCTTGCGCAATACGGGTTAAATGTCAATCTGGAACAGCGGTATATCTGAAATTTGCGGCAAAAAGCCCTCCCCCGCGTACAACGGGAGAGGGCTAAATTGTATCCGTTCAAGGGGTAAAAATCGCGTCGCGGGGTTTAGTCCATTTTGGGAAGGTTGTCAAAGCCTGCCTGTAAATCCTCATCCGTGGGGATATAGTCTGTCATCTGTCCGTCGTGGAACTTCTCGTAGGCGACCATATCAAAGTATCCGGTGCCGGTCAGGCCGAAAACAATCGTTTTCGCCTCGCCGGTCTCCTTGCACTTCAAGGCCTCGTCGATTGCCACGCGGATGGCGTGGGAACTCTCCGGCGCGGGAAGAATGCCCTCGACACGGGCGAACTGTTCGGCGGCCTCGAAAACTTTTGTCTGCTCCACGGAAACCGCCGTCATATAACCGTCGTGGTAGAGCTGGGACAGCGTGGAACTCATGCCATGGAAGCGTAAGCCTCCGGCGTAGTTCGGCGACGGAATAAAGCCGCTTCCGAGCGTGTACATTTTCGCCAACGGGCAAATCATGCCCGTGTCACAGAAGTCGTACGCGAACTTGCCACGCGTGAAACTGGGACAAGACGCCGGTTCCACGGCGATAATTTGATAATCCGCCTCGCCGCGCAGTTTCTCTCCCATGAACGGCGCGATTAAGCCGCCCAAGTTCGAGCCGCCGCCCGCACAACCGATAATCATATCCGGCTTGACGCCGTACTTGTCAAGGGCGGCTTTGGTTTCGAGGCCAATCACGGACTGATGAAGCAGAACCTGATTTAACACGCTTCCGAGAACGTAGCGGTAGCCGGGATTTTTGACGGCGACTTCCACGGCCTCCGAAATCGCACAGCCCAGTGAGCCGCCCGTGCCGGGATGTTCGGCAAGGATTTTCCGGCCAACTTCGGTTGTGTCGGACGGCGACGGCACCACCGACGCGCCGTATACGCGCATGACCTCGCGCCGGAAAGGCTTCTGTTCATAGGAGACCTTGACCATGTAGACCTTGCAGTCCAGTCCGAAATACGAACAGGCCATAGACAGCGCGGTACCCCACTGTCCTGCTCCGGTCTCGGTCGTGACGCCTTTGAGGCCTTGTTTCTTGGCATAGTACGCCTGCGCGATTGCGGAGTTGAGTTTGTGACTGCCGCTGGTGTTGTTGCCCTCGAACTTGTAATAAATCTTGGCGGGGGTTTCGAGTTGCTGTTCCAGACAGTAAGCCCGGACAAGCGGGGACGGACGATACATCTTGTAGAAGTCGCGGATTCCCGCCGGAATGGGAATCCATGCGTCAGTCTCGTTGAGTTCCTGCTTGACGAGTTCCTCACAGAAAATGCCGTCGAGTTCCTGCGCGGTCAGCGGCTGATGAGTTCCGGGATTGAGTAACGGCGCGGGCTTTTGCGACATATCGGCACGCATGTTATACCATGCCTTGGGAAGTTCTGTCTCGTCCAGATAAATCTTGTAAGGAATCTGCTGTTCCATGGGATTCATCTCCTTTCGCCTGAAACCGTCAAACGGATTGGCGCGGCATCTTCGCCGGTTGGCTGACGATTTAGTAGGATGAATTGTAGCACACCGATTCCGGGGCGTCAATGCGGAATCTGACGGGGATGGAATCATTTTGCGGACAATTCTATGGCAAAACGCCCAAAAAATGGTTTGCCGGAATCACAAGCGGGGCGAACTTGACACCATTCACCGGACTTTATTATCACGCAGCCCTTGTACGGATTCACCAGCGGAACGCCGACAAAATCCGCTCAAAGTCGTTCCGCTCGTTGAGACGGTTTACAATTTTGTTGGCCTGCACAACGTTGTCCGTAATAATGGCGTCGGCGTTCGAGGTCAGGAAATATTCCTGTGCGTCGAGTGTGTTGGGCGTCCAGACAAGCACTTGTCGACCCTGCGCGTGTGTGGCGTCAATCAGGGATGGCGTCGCGGACTGTTCCTCCACGCCTAAAAAGTCACAGTTCAGCTTGGCAAAGTCGCCGTAGCCGAAATATGTCAGATAGCCGCTCAGGACTTCCGGGTACCATGTCTCAATGTAGTCGATTAAGTCGTACTTCATGGAAATCACGACCGCCTCATTTAACATGTCACGCTTTTTGATGATTTTCACCACGTCGTCACACATTTGTGTATCGGCGGTGTCGCCCTTCAGCTCAATGAACAGTAACAGGTGTCCTTTGGCGGCGTCGAGCATTTCTTCCAGCGTGGCGACGCGGCTGTCACTGTCCTGTACGCGGAGACGCCGGACTTGTGAGAGCGTCATTTCTGCGGGAGTGCGGCTGTCCTTGGCGACGCGCTGGAAATTGGCGTCGTGGTTGACGATGTAGTAGCCGTCGGCGGTGCGCTGTATGTCGATTTCACTGCCGAAGGAGCCAAGCGCGATAGCGGTTTTGAGTCCGGCGACGGTATTTTCTGGTGCCTCGTTGCCGCCGCCTCGGTGCGCGATAATTTTTGTTTTGGTGTCGCGTGGGAAATAGGTGTCGAAATTCTGCGCCATCAGCGACGAGAGCGAGACCGTGGCGAATACCGCGATACAGACCAGTCCGAGGAACGGAACCGGATTGCGGGAAACGTGTCCGGGGCGCGGCGGAACCGTAATCTGTACGCCTTTCGAGTATTGCCTGTAAAGTACCGTAATCCGGACAATGTAGAACGGCGTGACCAGTGAGGAGACAACGCCGGTCAGCACGGAGCCGGACAACAGCGTGACAATGGTCAGAAACCGAATGGCGGTCACGTCCGACACGCCCGCGAAAAGTGTTCCGGCGAGTGTCAGCGGCGCGAAGAAGAACAGCACAATTTCAAGCGTCACGAGTGCGAACATGAACAGCGCGTAACGGGTATTCCACAACAGGAAATGTTTCCAGTGCTTGCTCATGAGTTCGCGGGAGTACCAGCGCGCCGTACGAATCGAGAGGCCGTCTAACAGTACCCCGTGCAGACAGAAAATGTGTGCAACGCCAATGACGGCAAAGACCGTTATCAGTACGGCATAGAGCGTGCTGTAAAGGGGCGTGGCGGCAATCACGGACGAGATAAAGGACGGTACTTTCAAGTCTTTTGTCAGGGAGATGTTCAGCCCCGCGCCGACAAGGGGCGCAATCAGCGCGACATACAGTGTCACGCCAACGCCGTCCGGGTTCAGGAACTTCGGGAGCGCCCGGAGAGCGCGTTTCACGGTGGCGCGGACAGGTTCCTTGACGCCGTTTAGCACGTTCCCGGCGTACAGAATTTTCACATTCAAGTCCAGCGACACGTAAAAGAACAAGACCGCCACAAAGAGTATCAGAATCAAGACGCCCTGCCACGTGCGGAACAGAAAGCGGTAGTCCCCACTGCTGACGGCGACGCGTCCGGTCATGCGGAGCAGAAACAGCGCCGCCGTACGGATGAGCGCTAAAAGCAGTACGAGAAGGCACTTTGTAAAGGCCTGATATTTCCATATTTCGGGGATGAGGCGCAAGCGGGGAATGGACGTGCGGTTATGTTTCATCAAGTTGCCTCCTGTGTCACGGCGTGTCACTCCTTACAAATTCGTTGAGAATCAAAGAGCCGTCGAAGCCGCTTTCACTGACGGAAAAGTAGCGTGTCGCGCCGGTGTCGTCGGTGTAGGAAATGCCGTTGGAGGGCATATCGCCGGGGAAAGATGTCCGCACAAGTAACGGGCGTTCGGGCGTCAAAATGTCCTGCGCGTAGAGTTCCAGCACGGAATAGACCGCTATATCGTTGTCCACGTCCTCCAGCGAGATGGACAGCACCTTGAAATTTTGCACTGCCGGGCGTTCGGTGGTAAAGACAATGCCCACCTCATATTCCCCGCTATGGGCTACAAACTCGTCAATTTCCGTCAGGCTGTCGTCAGCCCACCGTACGCGCAACACTACGCCGTTTTCATCGTAGACCGAATCCCCACGCGAGAACAGTTCCGCGCCGCCGCCGACTACATACACCAGTTTTCCGGGCTGTCCGTCGTCCAGCGTGAAAAAGCGTTCCGGCAGACGCTCGTTGTTTTCAAGATACAGTTCATAGCGCGGACCCGTTTCCCACATACCGCCGTCGGTGTCCGTGTAGACAAGATAACCCTCGTAAGTGTCCGCCAGTTCGGTGAGTTCAAATCCGCCGTTGCCGTAGACGGTCAGCACAGAGACGCTTTCATCGGCGTACCAAGTCCCGGCGAGTGTGCCGAAATCGGTTCCCGACGCCGTTTCCACGACTTCCGGCTCTATTCCGAACGTTTCCACGACTTCCGGCTCTGTTTCGGACGCTTCCGGGACAATTTCGCCGTCGTCGTACGTGGCGGCGGCGATATCCTCTGTTGCGCTCTCCGAAACCCCGGACTTGTCCGGCGTCACGCCGCACGCGCTGAGCAGTACACACAGAATTGTCAGTAAAATGGCGAATACGTGTTTTTTCATCGTATTTTCCTCACTTTCCAAGGATTTCCAGCGGATTTCCCTTTCCCGTGACTATGATACCCGATTTCCGGGAAACGGTCAACCGGTATCCCACAATCTTTTCCGGCTGTATTTTACCACGCCGCGCAAGCCCTGTAAAGGCAAAGATTCGTTTTGCCCCCTCCGTCGCTGCGCGACACCTCCCCCGCCGTGCGGGGGAGGCGGAAAGTCGCGGCGTTGTATGTGGAATTATGTCACATTTTTCTTGTCGGCAGTCCCGCGAAGCCCTCCCCTGTCTCCCCCACGCAGTGGGGGAGATGTCGCCGTAAGGCGACAGAGGGGGCGGGGGAGGTCAGCAGTCAGCGCCGGAGGGGGCAACGTCAGGACGCCGGGACTTGTCCGCCCAGCGCGTAAACCAGCGTTTCCAACTCTTTCGCCGACTGTTCCGCGCCCGCGCCGTCTATCGAACGCAACAGCGCATTATTCCGCCCCGTCTCAATGTTCACCGTCCAGCCGGGGCGCACATGACCGAACGCGTCACGGTTCGCCCAGCAGTGCACGGCGCGGATGGATTCACGCGGAATCGCCTTGCCGTCAAGAACCAAAGCGGCGTCCGTCAGTTCCCACGCAATCCGCCGCACGGCGCCGCCCGGATTCAGAAGCCCGTAGCCGACGCGGGCGATAATGTAGGCAATCAACGCGCCCGCCGCGTTGCGCGCCGCCGCGCCCATGTTGAACAGCCGCAAAATAAGGGAAGTCGCGGCAAAGGCGACGGCGAAAATGCCGGCAAGCGTGAGAAGCTCCTTTTTGAGATTCCGTTCCTTGACGCTGATTTCTCCTGACATATTCATACATCCTTTCCGGGTTAGAGGTCTAATCAATCGGCGTACAGAAACAGGCGATATGGAACGCGGCCACGGCGCCGGACAGCATGAGCAACGCGGAGAGGCAGTAGGGGAAAATTTCCTCCTCCGACAACCTGTCCCGCCAGTACAGCGACCACGCCCGCAGGAAGATTCCCACGCCGCCGCACAGCGTCAGCGTCACGGCGAACAGCGCCGCCTTCGCCGAATAGCGGAAACCAGTCTCCGGGAGAAAAAGCCGCAACAGCAACAGCGCAATCATCAGCGTGACCGTGAAGAGAAGCGACAGCGCCGAGAGCAGGTTTTTCCGGGTGCGGCTCATATTGCGCATGGCGAACAGTCCCAGAAGCCAACAGCCGGACGGAATGAGAAGCAATGGAAACGCGGTTTCAAGAAATTCCATAGACACAGCCCCTTTCAACATCCTGTTTTGGCTATTCTATGTCGGCGGCGTGTCCCATTCCGTTATGTTGCGGCGTTTCCCCTGAAATTTTCCGTCACGCCAGCGACTTTTTGAGTTCGTACAACAGGCTCATCGCCTCCATGGGCGTCATCGTCTCCGGCTGACAGCGGCGCAACGAACGCAAAGCCGCCTGTTCCGCCATCGACGCCATAGAAACTTGGCTTTCCGTTTCCGCTTGCGTGACAGGCGCCGACAGCGGCTTTCCCGCTTCCGCTTCCATCTCTTTGAGGATTTCCCGCGCACGGCGCAACACTTTTTCAGGCAGTCCCGCCAGTTTCGCCACCTCTATGCCATAGCTCCTGTCCGCGCCGCCGGGGATGATTTTCCGCAGGAAAACAATGTCCTCGCCTTTCGCCTTGACCGCTATCGTATAGTTCGCCGCGCCGGGCAACGTCTTTTCCAGTTCCGTAAGCTCATGGTAATGCGTGGCGAAC
>JAFSRZ010000020.1 GCA_017445875.1 Oscillospiraceae bacterium
CCGGCCTGTTCCAATTCCCGCTGTCTTATCGTCCAATCCAGTCCTCTGGCCAGGTTGTCGCTCATAGCGGTCCTTCGCACGAAACGCTCTTCCCTCGCCACCAACTCCATGGCAATTCCCCCTTCTGCGCGACGCGTCAGCGCGTCGTTCTTTATATCGGTACAGGCGCGCCGGGGCGCGTCCGACCTTCACAAAATGTTGCCGGAGGCTTTACGCCCCCTCTGTCGCCTTACGGCGACATCTCCCCCCAAAGGGGGGCGACAAGAACACGTAACGTGTTCAGACTGACTTTGATTGGTCAAATATCAAACGTGTCGAGCTTCTCCACGGCGCGGAGTTTGGCGCTCCGGGCGCGGGGATTGCCGTGCAGTTCGTTTTCGTCGGGCGTGACGGGTTTCCGGGTCACGGGGCGGACTTTCGGCTTTCGCCCGCACACGCACACCGGAAACTCTTTCGGGCAGATACAGCCCTGTTGAAACTCTTTGAAAGTCCGCTTTACGATTCTGTCCTCAAGGGAGTGGAACGTAATCACGGCAAGGCGTCCGCCGGGTTTGAGACGCGCCACGGCGGCGCGTAACATGGGTTCCAGCGCGTCGAGTTCGCCGTTGACGGCAATCCGAATGGCCTGAAAGGAACGCTTGGCGGGGTGTTGCTTCTCGCGCAGGGCGCGGGATGGCATCGCGGCGCGGATAATGTCGGCTAACTCCACGGTCGTTTCAATGGGGCGCGTCTCACGTGCGCGGAGAATCGCCCGTGCGATTGCGGGGGCGTAACGCTCCTCGCCGTACTCGTACAGAATGCGGCGGAGTTCGTCGCCGGGGTACGTGTTGACCACATCGTAGGCCGACAGCGGGGAAGCGGGGTCCATACGCATATCAAGCGGCGCGTCGTGGACGTAGGAGAAACCGCGTTCCGGGTTTTCGAGTTGCGGCGACGACACGCCCAAGTCAAAGAGCATGCCGTCGGCCTCGCGGACGCCGATACTGTCCAGAAGCGCGGCAAGGTCGGCAAAGGAACCGTGCAGAAGCGTCACGCGTTCGCGCCACGGCGCGAGGCGTCCGGCGGAAGCCGACAGCGCCTCCGGGTCGCGGTCAATGCCGATGAGGCGACCGGAAGTCAGACGCCGGGCGATTTCGGACGCGTGTCCGGCGCGCCCAAGGGTGCCGTCGACGTACACGCCGTCAGGCCGCACGGAGAGCGCGTCCAAACAGGCGTCCAGCAGTACCGGCGTGTGACGGTATTCGTTGCTCATATCCGTTCCACGCTCCCAGCATATGTCCAGTATAGCCGCATTTATCGGAATTGGCAAGCCCTTTTTACGGTTATTCGGAAAAAAATTGAAATTTTCCGGTTCCGGGCGGCGGAATTAGAACGTATATTCTATATTTCCGTACCGGCGCGGCGCTTTGATACCGAAAACTTATAAAATCCTCCGTTCCATACCTTGTTACAAAGTATACTCGACTGCGCACTATGTGTCAAGGAAAAATACGGACGCATAAGTTACAAACCGGTTTACAACTTATGACAATTTTATAAGATTCCGGTATCCGCTATGGACATGTTCAGGCGTCGGCCTTGGGGGGTTCGGAAGTTGCCGTGATTTTCTCGCGCTTCTCCTGAATCTTGGCGGCGGAGACCGTACGGAACCGGGCGCGGTTCTCCTTGACCTCGTTGGCGGCTTTCTGGATGATTTCCTCGGTGCGGGCAAGGGAGTCTTCCGCGTACTCGTTCGCCACTTGGAAAAGCTGTCTGGCGCGTTCCTCGGCACGGGCAATAATCTGGTGTGCCTGTTCCTGCGCCTTGTAGACAACTTCGTTTTCCGACACCATTTTCCGGGCTGTCTGCTCGGCCTGCCGGACAATGCGGTCGGCTTCGCGCTTGGCCTCGTCCTTGAACTTGTCGCGGGCGGCTAACAGTTCCTGTGAGCGCTTGAACTCCACCGGGAACTGTGCCTTCAACTCGTCCAGCAGGTCAAGAACCTCGTCCCGGTCGACCTTGCACATCCCCGTCTGCAAGGCGACGGGACGCGCTTCCTCGATTTTCTCATAGAGCATGTCAATCAGACGGTCTACTTCATTGGCCATAATTCATTCTCCTTTTACTTCATCATATCCCGCACGAGGGGAATGATGGCCCCCGGCAGATAGTTTTCAAGCGGTTGATGATAGCGTATCATCTCCCGCGCCATGGAAGAACTGAAGTGCCGAAACGCGGGGCTTGCGGGTAAAAACAGCGTCTCCAACCCCTCATGAATGCCCCGGTTAATCAGGGCAAGCTGATACTCGGCGTCAAAGTCGGTGCCGTCGCGCACGCCGCGCACAATGGCGGTCGCGCCGCGGCTGACGGCGTAATCCGCCAGCAGACCGGGATACAGTTCGGCCTCCACGTTGGGCAAGTCCGACACGGCGGCGCGAACCAGAATCAATTTCTGTTCCGGCGTGAACATCTGATTTCGCTTTTCGGCGTTCGGGCTGACGCAGACCCACACTTTGTCGAAACAGGCGGCGGCGCGGGCAATCACGTCGTAGTGTCCCAGCGTCACGGGGTCGAAGCTCCCGGAACAGACAGCAATTCTCATGAAATCTCATCCTTGTGGCAGAGCGTGACGGCGATTTTCCCGTAGCGGTAAGTACGCCCGACATGAAAAGACGGCGGCGGTACGGGAAAGGGTGCCGTTGCCGGGTGTTCGGCGACTATTATACCACGTTGTTTCAGAATGTCAAATGCCGCGGCACATTTTATGGCCTCCTCCAGCAGTCCGGACGCGTACGGGGGGTCGAGAAAGAGCAGGTCGAAGCGTTCCCGCGTCCGGGAGAGGAAGTCGGGCGCGTCCGCCTGCACGACGACGGCGCGGTTTTCCAGTCCGGTGGCGCGGAGGTTGTCCCGGATGAGCGCGGCGGCCTTGGGACTGCTGTCGACGAAAACCGCTGATTCCGCCCCGCGTGAGAGGCATTCAATGCCTAACTGCCCCGTCCCGGCGAACAGGTCCAGCACCCGCCGCCCGGCGATGTCAAACTGAATGGCGCTGAACAGGCCTTCCTTGACGCGGTCGGTTGTCGGACGGGTGTCCCGTCCTTCCAGTTCACGGAGGCGTGTCCCCCGCGCCGAACCCGTGATGACCCGCAAGGCGTCCACGCTCCTTTCCACATGAGGCTTTCATGTATTTTACGGCAACGCGCCGGAATTTTCAATAGCATTTCGCAAATTTCCACCCCGAAAATTTGAAAACTTTTTGAAAACTTTTTCCAGTCCGCCGCGCAATGCCAGAATATGGACATTTCACGGGGTATGTGTAAAGTTTTTCCGGGCAAACAGACATTCGCCCCCACCCGGCGCTGACGCGCCACCCTCCCCCAGAGGGGGAGGGCAAGGAAACCGCGTTCCGTGCGGGGCAATTCATGCTTATATGTTGCGGAGCGGCGCTCTTGTCGCCCCCCCTTTGGGGGGAGATGTCGCCGTAGGCGACAGAGGGGGGCGGGAATCACGCCTTGTCAAGAAACCGTGCACACATACATTTCATGGGAATTTTTCGGCGCTTCTCTTGCCTGAAAGCCCGTCGTGTGCTATACTGTCGGCACAGAGTACACAAATTGCGACGAGGAGGAACTTTTCATGGAAACCGTCTACATCACCGGACACAAGAACCCCGATTCCGACTCCATCATCTCCGCGCTGTCCTACGCCGCGCTCAAAAACGCCTTGGGCGAGCGGAACTATGTCGCGGCGCGTCTGGGGAGCGTCAGCGACGAAACGCAGTTGATTCTCGACCGCTTCAACGCCGAGCCGCCCGTACTCATTAACAACGTCCGCAATCAGGTTCGTGACCTCGATTACGACACGCCCCCGATGATTTCCCCCGCCGCGACTATCAGCCGCGCCGCCGAGGCCATGCAGACGGCACATATCGCCGTCCTGCCCGTGGTCAATGAGGACGGCACCCTGTTCGGCATGCTCTCCGCCGGGGATGTCGCCAACTACGACATGGAGTGTGTCCACGATTCCATGATTCAGCCCGTGCCGATTTACAACGTGATTTCCGTCTTGGAGGGGAAAATTCTCCACCGGGGCGGGGAAGTCCGCGATACCATCTCCGGGGAGGTCAACATTGCACTGCCTTCCAGCCGCGAACACCTGCTCTTTTCCGACAAAAACTCCATTGTCATCTGCGGCGACCAGCCGAAGATGTTACGCCGCGCTGTGGAAATCGGCGTCGACTGCGTGATAGTCTGTCAGGCGGAAGTCGCCCCCGAAATCCTCGAAAGCGCCGGGGACACCTGTATCATCTCCACGCCCATGGACGCCTATCATACTGTCCACCTGCTCGGTCACTCCCAGCCGATTTCCCATATCTGCAACACAACCGATATGACCGTGTTCCATCTGGACGACTACATTTCCGACGTGGAGAACGCCGTACTCGAAAGCCGTTTCCGCGCCTACCCGATTCTTGACGAAAATGAACACGTTGTCGGCACACTGTCACGCTTCCACCTGCTCCGCCCGCGCCGGAAACGCGTCATTCTCATGGACCACAACGAGCGCGCCCAGTCCGTACCCGGTCTGGAGGAAGCCCGTATTATGGAAATCATCGACCATCACCGTCTGGCCGATATCGAGACCAACAACCCGGTCTATGTCCGCAATGAACCCGTAGGGAGTACGTGTACGATTGTCGCGGGCATGTATCAGGAAAAGGGCATGATGCCCACGGAGAAAATCGCCGGACTGCTCGCCGCCGCTATCGTCTCCGATACCGTCATGTTCAAGTCGCCGACCTGCACACAGCGTGACAAAGATGTAGCCGCCCGTCTGGCGCGTATCGCGGACGTGTCGCTGGACGAACTCGGACGCGCTATTTTCTCCGCCACCAGCAGCGACGACAAGACCGTAGAGGCCATGCTTGGCACCGACTACAAAGAGTTCCATATCGCCGGACACAGCCTCGCCGTAAGCCAAATCACCTGCATGGACTCCGACCGCGTTCTCAAACGGAAAGACGAGTTCCTCAAAGCCATGAAGGCCAACCTCGAAAAGCGCAAACTCGACACGGTTGTGCTGATGATTACGGACGTTCTGCTTGAAGGTACGCAACTGCTGTTTGTCGGCGATGACGAGAGTATCCGGCACGCGTTCAATATCAAGGAGGACGCCGGAAACTGTGCCTTCCTGCCGAAAATCATGTCCCGCAAGAAACAGGTCATTCCCACGCTGTCCGCCATGTGGGGCTGATTCCCAAAAGGAGTATCTATGCAAGAACAATCCCGCATTCGCAACTTTTCGATTATCGCGCACATCGACCACGGAAAGTCCACACTTGCCGACCGCCTGCTTGAAAAGTGCGGCGCTGTCGAGGCGCGTCAGATGGAAAACCAGTTACTCGACAACATGGACTTGGAACGGGAACGCGGTATCACCATTAAAGCCCGTGCCGTGCGTCTGCTCTATCCCGCCAAGGACGGCCAGACGTACACGCTGAATCTCATCGACACCCCCGGACATGTCGACTTTCACTATGAAGTGTCGCGCTCGCTTGCGGCGTGTGAGGGCGCGGTACTTGTCGTGGACGCGACACAGGGCGTGGAGGCGCAAACCCTCGCCAACACGTACCTTGCCATGGAGCATGACCTTGAAATCCTGCCCGTGTTCAACAAAATCGACCTGCCCGCCGCCGACCCCCAGCGCGCTAAACAGGAAGTAGAGGACATTATCGGGCTTCCGGCGCTGGACGCCCCGGAGATTTCCGCGAAAATGGGCGTCAACATTGACGCCGTGCTGGAGGATATCATAGCGAATGTCCCGGCACCGTCCGGCGACCCCGACGCGCCGTTAAAGGCACTCGTATTCGACAGCCAGTACGACAGTTACAGAGGCGTTATTGTCTACATGCGCCTCATGGAAGGGCGTCTCCGCAAGGGCGGGAATGTCCGGCTGATGGCTACCGGGGCGTCCTATCAAGTCGTGGAGTGTGGACACCTGTTGCCGTTAGGCTTGGAACCGTGCGACGTGTTAGAGGCCGGCGACGTGGGATATTTTACGGCGTCCATTAAGAATGTCGCCGACACCCGCGTAGGCGATACCGTCACGGACGCCGAACGCCCCGCCGCCGAACCTCTGCCCGGATACCGTCCCGTACAGCCCATGGTCTACTGCGGCATTTATACAGAGGACGGTTCCCGCTATCCCGACCTGCGCGACGCGCTCGAAAAACTCCGTCTCAACGACGCGTCGCTGTCCTTTGAGCCGGAATCATCCGTTGCATTAGGCTTTGGTTTCCGTTGCGGCTTTCTGGGCATGCTCCATATGGAGGTCATACAGGAACGTATTGAGCGCGAGTTTGACTTAGACCTTGTGACAACGCTTCCTTCCGTCATTTACGAGGTCACGAAAACAGACGGTACGACTGTCCGCGTGGACAATCCCCACAATTATCCCGACCCGGCGTCCATCCAACAGGCAGAAGAGCCATACGTGAAAGTGTCCATTATTTCCCCTAATGACTACGTGGGCGCAATCATGCCCATGTGTCAGGACAGGCGCGGACAGTTCAGGGACATGCAATATCTCGACACCCGCCTTGTCGAGTTACACTACGAAATGCCCCTGAATGAAATCATCTATGATTTCTTCGACACCCTCAAAGCCAGTACACGCGGCTATGCGTCGCTGGACTATGAGCTTTCCACATACCGTCCGAGTGAACTTGTCAAGGTCAATCTGCTTGTCAACGGGGAACAGGTCGACGCGTTGAGCTTCATCGCGCACAAGGATAAGGCGTACGCGAGGGCGCGGAAACTGTGCGAGAAACTCAAAGAGAACATCCCGCGGCAGTTGTTCGAGGTGCCGATACAGGCCGCTATCGGCGGACGCATTATAGCGCGGGAGACTGTCAAGGCCATGCGGAAAGACGTGCTTGCCAAGTGCTACGGCGGCGACATCTCACGGAAAAAGAAACTGCTCGAAAAACAGAAAGAGGGCAAGAAGAAAATGCGCAGTCTCGGAAGCGTACAGATTCCGACGGAGGCCTTTCTTGCCGTACTCAAACTGGATGAGTAAAAGAGGAATCCGGCATGATGAAATCGGTTTTTTCCCGCGTCATGAACTGGATTGCTTACACGCTGATTCTCTCTTTCCTGCCGATTATCATTAGTTTCATACTGGCGGCGATATTCGAGTATGATTTCACCTTGGAGGATGTGCTGGCGGACCTGTTCATTACCGCCTGCGGGTTCGCCGTCGCCATCCTCCGGGACACAATCGGAAGCGTGGATTTTGTCGGACACTGTATCCGGTATCTGATGATACTTGCCTGTATTCTGTCCTCTGTATTCTTCGGCGGAATCTGTATTAAGGAAGGGGAACACTCGCCTTTAAGTCCAACCACGACGGAAAATCTGCTTTTTGCGGCGGTCGCGATTCTGATTGTGGTTACGGTATTTGGCATTTTTACGCAAATCTATATGGAGTGGCTTTCTTTCCATCCGAATGATGCAGAATCATCAAGGAGGTCAGAACTTGGGAAGTAATATTATTGTCATTGGAACGCTCATTTTTCTGCTGTTCAGCGCGATTTTGCTGTTTCTCATGTTTTATACCATGAAAGATACGCTTAACGCCTCTCCTCACCCTACTTCGCCATCAAATGATAAAGAATCTCAATCAGACCGTTATAATACCGTCACTCTAAATCTGCTTGATGTTCGGAACTTCATCAAAGCAGAAGCGGAAATTGTCTATAATGGAAAAGCATATTCCATTGATAGTGACCACTATATAATGGGTCATGATGAGGAGTGCAATTTTACAGTAGCAGAAAAAGGCGTGTCTGGACATCACTGTAAAATTGATTATCAGGATAACACGTTTACACTCTCTGACCTTGGCAGTAGGAACGGGACTTATCTCAATGGAGAACCTGTTACGAGAAGCATGGAACTCCATAATGGAGATGAAATCCGCATGGGACTTATCGCTGTGAAATTCAAGCGCCGTTTCGGTGATGATAATTCCAGCTCTGGTGATGTTACGCGGTTGATGGAACCTTTTCGAGGGGATGGCTGGGAGGATGTGGAGTGATTCAATTGCGCGTGTTACAGACACATAAAACAGCGCTTGCGAACGGAGCGCGGGACGGCGTGCCGATTGGCTTAGGCTATTTCGCGGTGGCGTTCTCGCTGGGAATCGCCGCACGGAACGCCGGATTAACCGCCGTACAGGGATTCTTTTTGAGTTTCTTCGGCATGGCCTCCGCCGGGGAGTACGCCGCCATTACAGTAATTGCCGCCGACGCCTCTTATCTGGAAATGGCACTCGTGACGCTTATCGCAAACGCCCGTTATCTGCTGATGAGTTTCGCGTTAAGTCAGCGCATGTCCCCGACAACGCCCCTGCGCCACCGTCTTTTCGTCGGCTACTCTATCACGGATGAACTGTTCGGAATCGCCGTCGCACAGCCCAAGCCCCTTGACCCGTGGTACAGTTACGGCTCGTATATTGTCGCTATTCCGTGCTGGGCGACGGGCACCGCTGTCGGCGTCATCGCCGGAAACCTGTTGCCCGGACGCGTCGTCAGCGCGTTGAGTGTGGCACTGTTCGGCATGTTCATCGCCGTTGTGGTGCCGCCCGCCAAACAGGACAAAATTGTCGGACTGTTCGCGCTGTTGAGCTTCGGGGCGTCGTTCGCGGCGTCGCGCCTCCTGCCAACGCTCTCCGGCGGCACACGTACCATTTTACTGACACTGGTACTGTCCGGGCTTGCGGCGGCGCTGTTCCCGGTTCCCGACAACAACGAGACACAGAAAGCCTCCGGCGACAACGAAACTTCCGGCACACAGAACGAGGTGGAATCATGACACATCAAATCTGGCTGTATATTGCGGTCATGGCGGCGGTCTGCTACGCGATACGCGTTCTCCCGCTGACGCTCCTTAGAAAGCGGATTCAAAATCGCTTCCTGCGTTCCTTCCTTTATTATGTACCCTACGTCACGCTGTCGGTCATGACATTTCCGGCAATCATCGAGGCGACGCGTACCCCGATAGCGGGCGGCGCGGCGCTCGGACTGGGCATTCTGCTGGCTTGGATGGGCGCGGGACTGTTCCCCGTGGCGGTGTCGTGTTGCGCGGTGGTGTTCCTGCTGGAATGGTTTCTGGTGTCGGCATGACGGAACGTGTCGAGGCCTTCCGGCGTCGCTTTCAGGGGCGTACGCCCGGATTATTGGGCGCGACACGCGCCTATGCTGTACTCTGTCCGCTTCTGGACGGCGCGGACGGTCTGGAATTGCTCTATGAAGTCCGCGCCGCCGGGATTCGTCAGGCCGGGGAAGTCTGTTTCCCCGGCGGACGTATCGAACCCGGCGAGACGCCCCTTGTCTGCGCGTTGCGCGAGACCGAAGAGGAATTGTCCATTCCCCGCGCCTGTGTCACGCCGCTGGGGGACTTGGATTTCCTGTGCAATCAGCGCGGATTTCTGCTGTACCCGGTCTTGGGCTACGTCAGCGCGGACGGGTTACGGCGCTTGCAAGCGTCCCCGGCGGAGGTGTCGGAGACGTTCACGGTGCCGCTGTCGTTTTTCCGGGAGAACGCCCCCGAACTGTACGCCTATGACCTGATTCCGCGTCCGCCCGACAATTTCCCCTATGAGGCCGTCGGGATACCGTCCGACTACCCTTGGGCGGCGGGACGCGTACAGGTTCCGGTCTGGCGCTGGCGCGGACATGTCATCTGGGGCATGACAGCACGTATCACCGCGTATCTTGTCGACAATTCCTGAATATCAAAGGGGAATGAATGTGAAACGATATATCCCGGAAAGAAGGGACTGCCTCAAAACGATGAGACAGTCCCGTTTCTGTTGGCGTGTTCAGGAAGGTTTCGGAAAGCGTCTGCGTTCAGTTTTTGACAGAGTTCCAAACTTCCTGATTGTCCGTGACCGTGAAATCGTGGTTATTGGCGGCCTCCATGACGTTGTAGAAGTACCACGCGGGTTCGTCGCGCACGTCGGAGAACGGTTTCAGGTCTCCAAAATGTTCCTTGACATACTCCTTATCGGCGGTACGTGCCAGCATGCGGTTAATAATCGCGGTGGCGGCGGCGCGGGTGATGGAGTTCGCCGGGCGGAACGTTCCGTCGTCATAACCGGCAATCCAGCCGCAGGAAGCCGCGCCCGTGATAACGTCCCGCGCCCAGTGGGTTTCGGGAACGTCGGAGAAGCGTAACGCGCCGTCTTTGTAGTCGCCGAGATGTTTTGCGAAACGTGCGGCAATCGCCGTGAACGCGGCGCGGGTAATGGTACGGTCTCCGTGGAAGTTGCCGTCGGAGTAGCCCTGAATGATACCGTAATAGGAGAGCGTGTAGACCGCTTCGGCGTACCATTCTTTCCCGTTCATGTCGCGGTAGGTCACGGTTTTGGGGACGTTCTTGTTTTTCAGGAGCCGGTAGAACATCATAGCGGTCTGCGCCCGCGTAATACTGGCGTTGGGGCGGAATGTGCCGTCCTTGAAACCGTTGATATAGGACGGGTGAGCGTCAGTCAGGAGCCAGTCAGAGACGCCGGTTTTGTCGGGCGGGACGGGTACGGGTTCGCCGCCGGAGGAACCGTCCGTATCGCCGGGGCCGGGGACAGTGGAGCCGTCTGTGTCGCCGTCGTCGGGGACAATGGAGCCGTCAGTACCGGACGGAGTTTCCGGCGTACCGCCGGACGTTTCGGAATCCTGACCGGACGGCGTGGAACCGCTGGACAGCTTGACAAAGGCGGGTGTTACCGTCACGTCGCTTTTCGGCATGACGAACGTACAGGAGCCGTCCGCGCCCTTGCTAACAGCGACATCCGCGCCGGTTTTGTCGGCCTTGACTGTGATGGTTTCGAGCGTGTAAGACTTGTCGGGGGAGACGGTGACGGTGATTTTCACGCCGTCCGCGGCGCGTGTCGGGGACGCTTTCGCCTTGCCGTCGGAGACTTTGACAACGGTCACTTTGTACGTTTTGGTCGTTCCGCCGCCGCCGCCACTACTGCCGCCGCCACCGCCGCCGCCCGTGGAGGGCGTGGAAGGCGTCGTGGGAGTTGTAGTCGTTTCGCCGCCTGTCGAGGGCGTCCCGCCGCTGCCCGTGGACGAAACCCATTGCGCCGTGACCGTGAGATTGGCGGACGGCATATAGTCCGGAATCTGCGGTTTCCAGCCGTTGAAAGTGTAGCCTTTTTTGACCGGATTTTCGGGAGGCGTGACGCGGGAACCGTAAATTCCCGTGATGGGGTCGATAGTGTTGCCGCCGTCCGTGTCAAAGGTGATAGTATACGTTTTCGGTTCCCAGACGGCCTCTACGGTCAAATTCTGCGCGGGCATGGTTTCGGGGAGTTCGGGCGTCCAGCCCCGGAACACGTAATTTTCCCTGAGCGGGTCGGCGGGCTTTGTGACATTCGCGCCGTAAGCGTCGGTAATGGGGGCAATCTCCGTGGCGGTGTGCGTCACAAACGTGATAGTATACTTGTCAGCGTTCCAGCGCGCCTTGACGGTCAAATCCGTGTCCGGCATGGTTGCCGGGAGTTCCGGCGACCATCCGGCGAACTTGTAACCCGTCTTTGTGGGGTCTTTGGGCGGGGTGACGGTTGCGCCGGTGTCCAGCACAAGGGGGGCAATCGCTGTGCCGCCGTCCGTGTCAAAGGTGATGACATGTTTCGACGTGTCATTTTTCGGCGTGTCGATGTAGTCTGCCGTCAGCGGAATGGCGTCCGCGCCGCTGACGCTTCCCACGATGGACCAGTCCGTGAAGTGGAGACTCTCGCCGGGACTGTGCAGAACGTCGTTCTTGTCCTTCCAACCGACGAACGTTTTCCCGCCGGGGGGTGTCGGGGCGTCGGCTATCGGGAGCGTGTCGCCCAGTTTGTAACTCGCGCTGTCGGTGATAGTTCCCGTTCCGCCGTTTGTGTCGTATACCACGCCGATTTCTATCGGCTTCCAGCGCGCCGTCAGAATCACGGCGTAGACGCTGTAACGGCGCGTCTCGTTCTCGTATTTGTCATAATTGCCGTTTGCGTCTTTGGTACAGTATTCGGGGTCAAGACCCCATTCCGGGTTCCACTTCACGCCGTCCTGCGTGTACCATCCGTCGAGTTCGTAGCCGACACGGGTCGCGGCGTTCATGGCGCTCATGCGCATGAGTTCGCCGATATCTACGTCAAAGTCGCGGATTTGCTCGGCGTCCATGAACGCGGGGGTAGAGGCGTCGTAAGCGTTGGCGTCATACCACGGGTTGTTGTTGTCGGCGTCGTATCCGCCGAGGTCAAGCCGGACATTCAAGCGGTCATGCACCCAAACCGGGTAGACGTGTTTGGTTTCGGCGGGCATAGTCTCCGCGTCCCAGTCGATGACAGTCTCATTGACAACGCCGTTTTTGTTGGCGTAAGAAGTCTGGTTCGGGGCGGACGCCCAGCCTGCAAAGGTGTAATCCGCCCGTTGCGGCAAGGTCTCGCCCGCGTAGCCGGACAGCGCCGCGCCGTACGGGACGCGGTAAGTTTTGGAAACGGTTTTACCGTCGCTGTCGCTGTAGAACACGAGTTCAAACGTTTCGCGGGCGTAGTACAGGTACAGGTCTCGATTATCCCCGGACAGCGGGACAGTATCGCCCGCGGAAGCGGCGGTTCGTGCGCTCTCGTCGGCGTACGCGCCGAGACTGTACGAGACCATGCGGAAATGTTCCGCCGCGTACTGTTCGGCGGTACGGTAGGAGGACGCCCCGGTAACAAGTGATTCGAGCGGGACAGCATTGTTTTCCCAAGTGCCGTCGGCGTTCTGCCGCACGGCGTACACGTTCGCGCCGTAGAGGTTTTCGGGCGTTTTGGCGGTAATGTCTGCCGTAGTCGCGGACTGCTGTCCGGCGGCGGCGAGGCGGTAATTTTTCACGCTGTCGCCGCCGAGTGTCAGGCCGCTGATGAGGACGGTTTTCCCGTCGCCGGGTTCGGGGTCGGTAAACGCGCCGCTGGCGGTGACAGTCAGCGTGTCGCCGGACAGAAGTCCCGCGAACGTGACGCCGCTGTAAACCAATATCGCCGTTGTATTGCCGTCGTAGGGCTTGTTCCGCGCCGTGATTCCCGAAACCGTGACTTCCTTCCGGCTGATATGCACTGTCGAACTGCCGTTGACAGTCTCCGCGCCGTCCATGGTCACGCGGTAATAGACACGGTACTGTCCGGCGTCGCGGTAAGCGGGATTTTTCGTGCCGTAATCGCCGCCCTTGCTCTCGCTGTACGCGACGGCGGCACCGTCCGGGACGGCGACGGTGATACTGTGCGACTGTCCGTCATACATGCCGTCGTAGCTTTCGGCGGTCACGTGGAGTTCGGACGAGAGCGGGGCCCAGTGCGCGGTAAAGGTCATGTTTTCGGCGGGCATGGACGCGGGAATCTCCGTATCCCAGCCTTGGAACACATAGCCGTCCTTCACGGGGTCGTCCGGTACGGAAATCCAAGCGCCGTAAATGTCCGTGACAGGTTCGACGGGGGAACCGCCGTCCGTGTCAAAAGTAAGCGTGTAACTGCGGGGTGTCCATTGCGCTGTCAGGGTCAAGTCTTGCGGGGGCATGGTTTCGGGAAGTCCCGGTTCCCAGCCCGCGAAGTCGTAACCTGTCAGAGACGGGTTCGACACATTCACCGCCGCGCCATATTCCAGCGTGAGGGGGTCTATCGGAGTTCCGCGCCCCGTGTCGAAAGTCAGCGTGTACAGGTTGACTTTCCATTGGGCTTTGAGCGTCAAATCGGAATCGGGCATGTTGGACGGGAACGGCTTGTCCCAGCCGGTGAACGTGCAGCCGGTCTTGACGGGATTATCGGGGGGCGTGACCGCCTCGCCTGCGTCCGCCGTAATGGGCGCGATTGCCGTGCCGCCGTCGGTGTCGAAGGTAATCATAACGTCTTTCGGCGTGATATACTGTGCCGTCAGCGTGATAACGTTTTTGCCGTCTCTGACCGTGCGTAAGGCCTTATTTGCAAACGGGAAACTGTCGCCGGGATTATGAAGCGTTCCAGCACTGTCGAGCCAGCCGACAAAAATCTGATTTTCTGGGGGCGTCGGCGTGGTTTCGCTGACTGTCACATAGCTGTTGAACGGGTACGCCGTATCATCCGCGATATCGCCCGTGCCGCCGTTGAGGTCATACCACACGGTCGCGCTAATGTCGATTTTCCACTTTGCGACAAGCGTCAGTGTATAGGTATGGTTGCGGTAAGGCGCGTCGTAGTTTTCGACTACATTTCCGTCGGCGTCCCGGTCGCAATGCTCTCTGGAAATGGCGTAGGCGGAATCCCAGCGGGCACCGTCTTTGGTATACCAGCCGTCGAGGGCGTAATCCGGGCGCGTCGCCGCGTTCATACGGGTCATATCGACCAAGATTCCGGCGTCCGCCGCTTTCCAGAAACTGCGGCCTTGTGACGCGTCCATAATGGCGTCATCCGCGCCCAAGTCAAGACGCACGTTAATATAGTTCGTGATGAACATCGGGTACACGTCCAGCGGCGCGGCGGGCATTGTCAGACTGTTGAAGTCAATTTCCTGCGCGGTATTGCCCTTGCCGTCGTTGTAGACTGTAACGCCCTTGTCAAGAGACCAGCCCGCGAACGTGGCAATTTCCGTGTCTTTGAGCGTAAAGCCGGCGTATTCGGACAGGGACGCGCCGTACAGAGTGTTCACCGTTTTGCGGACTTTCGTCCCGGCGGTGTTGGCGTAGAAGGTGAGGTCGAAGGCGTCGCGGGCAAAGTAGAGATACAGTTTCCCGTCGGCGTCGTTCAGCGCGACATTCTGCCCGGCGGAAATGTCGATACGTCCGCTCTCGTCGGCGTACGCCCCGACACTGTACGCCGTGACATGGAAATGTGCGTCCTGATAAAGTTCCGTGACCTGATAGACGGCTTTGTCCGACGTTTCCAGCGGCGCGGCACTGTCAAGCGTCCAAGTGCCGTCAGCCGCTTGTTTTACCGCGTAAATGTTCGTGGACAGTCCGGGCGCGGGGGCGATAATGTCCGCCGTGGTTCGTGTCTGCTGTCCGGTGTCGGCGAGGCGGTAATTGTTCGTGCTGTCGCCGTTGAGTGTCAGGCCGCTGATGACAACAGTTTTACCCGTGCCGGGTTCGGCGTCCGCGAACGCGCCGCTGGCGGTGACAGTCAGCGTGTCGCCGGTCACAAGTCCCTTGAGCGTGACGCCGCTGTAGTCCAGTGTCGCCGACGTGTTGCCGTCGTACGCTTTGTTCAAGGCTTTGATTCCAGAGACGGTAATATCCTTTCTGGTAATGCTGACTTTCGCGCTTCCGGTTACAGTGTTGGCACCGTCCGCCGTGACTTTGTAGTAGACCGTATATTCTCCGGCGTCCTTGCAGGCGGGATTTGTCGCGCTGTAGGTGCCGCTTTCGGTATCGCTGTAGGTCACGACAGCCCCGGCGGGTGCCGTCACGCTGACACTGTGCGACTTTCCGTCATAGACGCCGCTGTAGTCCGTGGCGGACACGTCCAGCGTAGAGGGAAGCGGCGTCCACTGCGCGGTGACAGTGATACTTTCAGCGGGAATTGTCGCGGGAAGTTCGGGCGTCCAGCCTTGGAACACGTAACCGGCTTTTGTCGGATTGTCGGGAGGCGTCACGGGCGAACCGGGTACGCCGCTAATCGGCGCGATTTCAGTACCGCCGTCCGTGTCGAAAATGATTGTGTGTTCGGCCTGTTTCCAGATAGCTTTGACTGTGATACTTTCGGCGGGAATCGTCGCCGGAAGTGTCGGCGTCCAGCCTTGGAACACGTAACCGGCTTTCGTCGGATTTGCGGGCGCTGTCACAGTCAAACCGGGTACGCCGCTAATCGGCGCGATTTCAGTACCGCCGTCCGTGTCGAAAGTAATTGTGTGTTCGGCGAGTTTCCAGATGGCCTTGACCGTGATACTTTCGGCGGGAATCGTCGCGGGAAGTTCGGGCGTCCAGCCTTGGAACACGTAACCGGCCTTTGTCGGATTTGCGGGCGCTGTCACAGTCGAACCGGGAACGCCGCTAATCGGCGCAATTGTCGAACCGCCGTCGGTGTCGAAAATGATTGTGTGTTCGGCCTGTTTCCAGATAGCTTGGACAGTGATACTTTCAGCGGGAATCGTCGCCGGAAGTGTCGGCGTCCAGCCTTGGAACACGTAACCGGCTTTCGTCGGATTTGCGGGCGCTGTCACAATCGAACCGGGTACGCCGCTAATTGGCGCGATTTCGGTACCGCCGTCCGTGTCGAAAACAATGGTATTCTCGGACAGTTTCCAGATTGCCTTAACTGTGATACTTTCAGCGGAAATCGTCGCGGGGAGTTCGGGCTTCCAGCCTTGGAACACATAACCGGCTTTCGTCGGATTTGTGGGCGCTGTCACGGGCGAACCGGGTACGCCGCTGATAGGCGCGATTTCGGTACCGCCGTCCGTGTCGAAAGTAATTGTGTGTTCGGCGAGTTTCCAGATTGCCTTGACCGTGATACTTTCGGCGGGTATCGTCGCGGGGAGTTCGGGTGTCCAGTCTTGGAACACGTAACCGGCTTTCGTCGGATTTTCCGGCGCGGAAATCCAAGCGCCGTAAATGTCCGTGACAGATTCGACGGGGGAACCGCCGTCCGTGTCAAAAGTAAGCGTGTAACTGTGGGGTGTCCATTGCGCTGTCAGGGTTAAGTTCTGCGGAGGCATGGTCGACGGAAGTTCCGGTTCCCAGCCCGCGAAGTCGTAACCTGTCAGGGACGGGTCCGACACATTCACCGCCGCGCCGTAGTCCAGCGTGAGCGGCGCTACCGGACTGCCGCGCCCCGTGTCGAAAGTCAGCGTGTACGCGTTGACTTTCCATTGGGCTTTGAGCGTCAAGTTTGACGTGGGCATGACCGCCGGGAACTGCTTATCCCAGCCGGTAAACGTGTATCCGGTCTTGACGGGATTATCCGGGGCGGAAATCATCTCTCCGGCGTCCTCGGTAATGGGCGCGATGGCCGTGCCGCCGTCGGTGTCGAAGGTAATCATAACGTCTTTCGGCGTAACATACTGTGCCGTCAGTGCAATGATGTTCTGACCGTTTTTGACCGTGCGTAGCGCCTTATTTGCAAACGGGAAACTGTCGCCGGGATTATGAAGCGTTCCGGTGCTGTCGAGCCAGCCGACAAAAATTTGATGTTCCGGCGGCGTGGGCGCGGTTTCGCTGACTGTGACAAAGCTGTTGAAGGGGTAAACCGTGCTATCCGTGACCGTTCCGCTTCCGCCGTTCAAATCATAGTCCACGGTCGCGTTGAGGTCAAGTTTCCATTTCGCGGTCAGTGTCAATGTGTAGGTGTGATTGCGGTAGGGTTCATCGTAGTTTGTGACTACATTTCCGTTGTCGCCTCTGTCGCAATACTCCTTGGAAATGGCGTAGGCGGAATCCCAACGGGTACCGTCTTTCGTATACCAGCCGTCGAGGGTGTAGTCCGGACGCGTTACCGCGTTCATACGGCTCATATCGACTAAGATTCCGGCGTCCGCCGCTTTCCAGAAACTGCGGCCTTGTGACGCGTCCATGATTGCGTCGTCCGCGCCCAAGTTCAAACGCACGTTGATATAGTTCGTAATGAACATGGGGTACACGTCCAGCGGCGCGGCGGACATCGTAAGGGAGTTGAAGTTGATTTCCGGAGCGGTATTGCCCTTGCCGTCGTTGTAGACCGTGACGCCCTTTTCCGTAGACCAGCCCGCGAACGTGGCAAGCTCCGTATCGGGCAACGTAAATCCGGCGTAATCAGACAACGACGCGCCGTACAGGACTTTTTCCGTTTTCAAAACTTTTGTCCCGTTGGTGTCGGCGTAGAAGGTGAGGTCGAACGCGTCACGGGCAAAATAGAGGTACAGTTTCCCGTTGGCGCTGTCCAGCGGGATATTCTGCCCGGCGGAGACGGCAACGCGTCCGCTTTCGTCGGCGTACGCCCCGACACTGTACGCCGTAACATGGAAATGTCCGTCCTTGTAGAGTTCGGTTATCGTATAGGCGGCGCTATCCGACGTTTCCAGCGGGGAGGCGTTGTCAAGCGTCCAAGTGCCGTCAGCCGCTTGTTTTACAGCGTAAATCGTCGTGGACAGTTCCGGCGCGGGCGCGATAATGTCCGCCGTGGTCGCGGACTGCTGTCCGGCATCGGCGAGGCGGTAATTGTTCACGCTGTCGCCGTCGAGTGTCAGGCCGCTGACGGCGACGGTTTTGCCCGTGCCGGGTTCGGCGTCCGCGAACACGCCATGGGCGCTGACACGCAATGTGTCGCCGGTCACAAGCCCGTTGAGTGTGACGCCGCTGTAGTCCAGTGTCGCCGATGTGTTGCCGTCGTAATCCTTGTTCAAGGCCTTGATTCCGGTAACGGTAATTTCTTTTTTTGCAATGCTGACTTTTGCGCTTCCGGTCACAGTCTCCGCGCCGTCCGCCGTGACGGTGTAGTAGACCGTATATTCTCCGGCGTCTTTATAGGTGGGATTTGTGGCGCTGTAGACGCCGGTTTCAGTGTCGCTGTAGGTCACGGACGCGCCTTCGGGGGCGTTGACGGTAATGCCGTGTGACTGTCCGTCATAGACGCCGTTGTAGTCCGTGGCGGACACGTCCAGTTGTTTCAGCCACAACGCTTTCACGGTCATATGGACAGCGGGTACAGTCGCGGGGATTTCCTTGTCCCAGCCGTTGAAGATATAGCCGTCCTTTACCGGGGGGGCCGGGAGTACGACACTGGCACCGTAAATGCCCGTACGCGGGGGCAGTTCGGAACCGCCGTCTGTATCGAAAGTGAGCGTGTACGAGTTGATTGTCCACACGGCGCTGAGCGTCATATCGTGGGCAGGCATAGTCGCCGGGAACTCGGAATCCCAGCCCGCGAACGTGTAGCCGGTTAAGACAGGGCTTGCCGGAGGCGTGACAGGTGTCCCGAAATCCTGTGTAATGGGCGTGACGGCGGTGCCGCGACCGGTGTCAAAGGTAATCGTGTAGCGGTTGGGTGTCCACTGCGCCGTGATAGTCAAATCCTCGTCGGGCATAGTCGCCGGAACTTCGGGAGACCAGCCCGCGAACGTGTAACCGGTTCGCGTGGGATTATCCGGCGGCGTGACGGCTTCGCCGGGTTGCAGTGTGATGGAGGAAACTTTCGTGCCGCCGCCCGTCTTAAAGGTAATCGTGGAATAGTCCGGTTCCGGGATGTCCTCATAGTAGGCGGTCATCCACAGCGCTTCCTCTCCGTTCTGGACGGAAAGCCAGTCCTCACTCTCATAAATGCCGGTGTCGCCGGGCTGATAGAGGTTCCCGGCCTTGTCGAGCCAGCCCGCGAACAGTTTGCCGTCGGGGGGCGTCGGGGTCTTGGACGTGACGGTCAACAGGTCGTTGACAACGTACGTCGCGTTATCGACAATGTCGCCCGTGCCGCCGTTGAGGTCGTACATGACACTGGACTTTTTCGGCTCCGGCGTCCATTGCGCGGTCAACGTGATGGTGTAGTACCAGCCGCGATAGTCCGACGCGTATTGCAGAATGGGCGCGCCGTTCTCGTCACGGTCGCAATATTCGGGGTCGATTTTCCACGAGGCGTCCCAGAGCATGCCGCCCCGCGTACGCCAGCCGCCGAGTATATAACCCGGACGCGTCGCGGTGTTCATATGGGACATGTCCAGCTTGTCGCCGATTTTCATCCAAAGCTGTCTGGCCTGCGCGGCGTCCATGGAGGCGGGGGAGGCGGCGTCGAACTTCGCCGCGTCGTACCACGATTCTTTGTTGTGTTCGTCGACTGCGTTCAAGTCCAGCAGAATCGTCAACTGGTTTTCGACCCAGACCGGGTACACGCTGACAGGGGCTTCCGGCATGACGAACGCCGCCCAGTCGATGATTTTGCTTTCGTTGCCGTAATACTCCGTGACGCCCTTTTCGAGAGACCAGCCCGCGAACGTACGCAAAGCGCTGTTTTCGAGTGTCAGCGAGGCGTAGCCGGACAGCGACGAGCCGGAGAGTACGTCGTGCTTCTGGTCGACGGTTGTCCCGGCGCTGTCGGAATAGAAGGTCACGGGGAACGAGGGCATATCTACGGTAAGTCTGCCGTCGACATAGGAAATGTCATAGTTGGCGGTGACATCCGTGCCGCCCCTGACGATTTTCGCGGCGGACGGCGTAATCGTGCCGCTGTCCGTGGGCGCGGCGGTACTGCTGGAAGTCAGCGTCACGGCGGAGAGCGTGTGACCGCTGACATTTCCCGACAATCCGGCGCGGCTGACGCCCTGTTCAATCGCTTCGCCCTTCAATACCGACTGGTCAGAGGCAGTGACTGTCGCGGGGCGCTTCTGAATGGTGAAGTTGGCTTCGGCCTCTCCCGCGAGATAGTTCTTTGTCGCGGCGACCTGCACGCGCACGACATAATTTCCGGCGTCGGTGGGCGCGACGCTGGAATAGGCTTCGTTATCCGCGCCCTTGGGCTTGTAGCCGATGAGCGCGGCACCGTTGCCGGCGTTGCCGTCCACTGTCGGACTGTTCGCGGCGTCGCCGTACGTCCAACCGGCAAGCGTGACCTTCGGCGCAATCGCGGCGGGCGTGATGGCCCACGACTTTTCGACTGTCCCGGTATAGTTGCCGATTCCGGTCACGACCGCCGTATAAGTGTCGACATCCGTTCCGGTGTCGCCGGACACGGTGTAATCGGTTCCGGCGGAAAGCGCCGTCGAGCCGTCCGTGACCGCGACGCCCGGTGTCTGCGTTTCGCCGTTGTAGACCTTGGACGCGCTGGAAAGTGTCACCATGGAACTGGTCAACGGCTTCGGGGCGATAGTCACCGCTAAACTTTGTTCGGGGGTGTCGGGTGCGCCGTTTTCCCCGGCGACTTTATAGTAGACCGTGTACGCGCCCGCGTTCGTCGCCACGGGAATTGTCGCGGAGTACGAGCCGCTATCGCCCAGACGGTACAGCAACGTACCCTTGGACGCCGTTCCGGCGGTAATGAGTTCCTGCGCCGCGCCGTTATAGGTCAATGCCTTCGCGGCGGGGGCTTGGGTCAGTTCCGGGGACGGCAACGCTAACACCGCTTCGCCGTCGGAGTTCAACTGCACCTCGTAATCGGGATTTTCGGACGTGAAATCGGAGCTTGCGCCGTTGCCCCGCAATTCGTCCGTGATGAGAACAGGAGTCGCCGCCGTCGGCGTCGCCTCCGTCGCCACGCCGATGGGCGTCGTGACGCTCAACGCGCCGCTGACGGTAATCACGGCGTCCTCGGAGAGATAGAAGCCCTGTCCGGCCTCTCCCGCCGCATTCCCGGAAATGTCCGGCGAGCCGGAAAGCGCAAACAAGCCGTCATAGAGCATGACGCCGCCGCCGTAATCTTCGGCCTCGTTGCCGGTGATACTGCCGCCCGTGACGGTGAAGGCATTGTCGTCGCCCATGTCGGCGTTGACCACGCCGCCGCCGTTGGTCGCGGCGTTCCCGGTAATCGCGCCGCCCGACATCGTGAAGCGGTTATAGTTCGCCACGCCGCCGCCGTCGCCGTCGGCGTTGTTGCCGGAGATTTCGCCGCCGCTCATCGTCGTGACGCCGCTTTCGTTGTTGAACACGCCGCCGCCGAAAATCGCGTTGTTGTTCCTGACAGCGCCGCCGGAAAAGTCGAACGTCCCGTTATTGGCGACGCCGCCGCCGTACGCGGCGTCGTTGCCGGAAACCGTGCCGCCGTTCATGGTGAACGTGCCGCCGTCCTCGACATAGACGCCGCCGCCGTAATAGGCACGGTTGGCGGCAATCGCGCCGCCGTTCATGGTGAACGCGCCGCCGTCGCTGACGAGTACGCCGCCGCCCGTCGCCTCGGACGCGTCGTTATAGCCGCCGCGAATATAGCCGCCCCCGGCGCTGTCCTCCAGCGTCAGCGAACCCTCTACTTTGACCGCGTTGCCGTCCGGCGTGCGGACGGACAGTTTCCGGTCGATGGTCATGCCGTTCAAGTCGATGGTGATATTTTTCCCGGCGGCGACATGCAGATAGCGGTCGTCACTCTCCGCCGGGACAACGCCGTTTTCATTCGTGTAAACGGCGGTATAGCCGCTTTTCTGAGTTTCGCCGGGCTTGACAAGCTGGATTTTGGAAATCCCGGCGTCAATCGCCGCCTGCAAGGACTTCCACGGTGACAGGCCTTGTTGCGGCTCGGTCTGTTCGAGTTCCTCAATGATTTCCGCTTCCTTGACGGAACCCGTGCCGATACTGAACCAAATCGGCGCGCTGTCACTCTGATTCATCCACGACATGGCAAAGCCGGAGTCGACGCCCTCCACGACCGTGATGACATTCTCGTAAGTGTTGCCGTTGGATACAATCGTATTGGCGCTGTATCCGCTTTTGGGGGATGTCAGTTCCCCGAATGTGAAGGCGTTGGCGTCGCGGAAGCGTCCCAAACAGAATTTGAAGTTCGTGGAGGCGTCGATTTCCTCCAGATTGACCGCCATGGACGCGGTGTCATCCCTAATCGCGCTCAGCGACTGCGCCGCCACCATGGAAATCTGCAACGGCGAATGGTCGGCGCGTAGAACGGTTTGAAGCGCGGCGGTGTCGCTGTAATCGCCCACGGACGCCTTGGAACCTAACTGCGCGTCGGTCAACACGCAGATAGAGCGATAACCCGCCTCCATATCCGGCCCGACGTAAATCTTGTGGGGGTACTCGTCCCGGAACGTGAACAGGATTTCGTCAAGGTGGTGTTGCGTCTCGTTGATACGCCCGTAAATGACGGGTTCGGGATTTGCGTCCGTGACGGAGTAAATCCGCCAGCCGCCGACCGCGTAGGAGGTCTGCAACATGTAATCCTTGCCGTTGGCGGGGTTGTGATACTCGCCGAACACAAAGAACTTGCCGCCGTTGCCGATACCCGGACTGTGCAGGTCGCAACGATACGCCATATGTCCGTTGCTTAGAAACCAACTCATCAGATTAAACGTCCAGATTCTGCCGTGTATGTCGCCGGTATCGGACGGGAAAACAGCCTCCAAGGGCTTGCTCGCCGCGCTCTGTCCGCCGTTGGTGACAACGCAGCGGTACCACCGGCCGCTGACGGGCGCGGTGACGTGGTACTGTGCTTCCGTCTCTCCGGCTTCGTTCGTCCACGCCTCCTTGTCGTCGCTGTACTGCCACTGGTAGGTGTTGCCGGACGGGTCGCGTTTGGTGCGGATGTTCAGGGTGAAACTGCCGGCCATTAAGGTCATATCGCTGCCCCAAGGGTAGCCGTTGTTGTCGAGTACGATGCCGCCGTCCGAAAGGCGGGGCGTGTCCGTATCCGCGGCTGACGACGCCGGAAGCCAGTCCGAAAACAGACCGAACAGCAGGCCAAGCGCCAGTAGCCACGACAGGACGCGTCTGCTATCTTGTTTCATACTTTCCTCCTTATTAGTCAAAAATGGGAATAATGCCCATGGGGATTATTCCCATTTTCCGCGTTATTGTGGAAATTGTGGAATCTTTTCACGTATCAGTCATGATACCATATCGCGTCTGTTTGTCAAGGCTGATTTTGTAAACGTTTTTACTTGAAAAAGGCATTCTGTCAAGTCAGGAAAAAGGCGACAGGAAACGCCCGAAATGTGTTTCAATGGAAGCGTGACAGACAACCGTCAAAACAGAGAGGGCGTTTCCTGTGGAGAGAAGCATATTACCGTCCCGGCATAACGGAAAAGCCCCCGAAACCGTGAGAGTTTCAGGGGCTTTCGGGTTGGAGGTGACACCCGGATTTGAACCGGGGAATCAGGGTTTTGCAGACCCTTGCCTTACCACTTGGCTATGTCACCGGCTGGCGGATAAAAAAATGGAGCGGGCAACGAGGCTCGAACTCGCTACCTCCACCTTGGCAAGGTGGCGCTCTACCAGATGAGCTATGCCCGCGTGTGGTGCCCAGAGCCGGGATTGAACCAGCGACACACGGATTTTCAGTCCGTTGCTCTACCAACTGAGCTATCTGGGCGAATTTCTATTTGTCGAACAAA
>JAFSRZ010000021.1 GCA_017445875.1 Oscillospiraceae bacterium
TCTGACCCAACCCTCTAAAACCACTTGATTCCGGCTTTGATTTGTCATGTTGTCCACCTGATTCAAAAAACGTAGTCAAACGATATAAAATATATCTGATGAATACGTTTTTGCTTTTTCCCGTTTCAAACCTGTCCCGTTTCCCGAAAGTTTCCTTCACGGTACTCCGGTTTGTGCAACAGTCCACGGGCGTAAATTCCCGACAATCCATCGGTATTAAGCGAAAACGTACCTCATCGTATCGCGTATGTTCAAAGCCGCGTTCAAGTCCCTGCCAATCAGCCTGCCGCAAGATTCGCAGACATAGGTACGGTCAGAGAGTTTCAAGTCTGACTTCACCCTTCCGCAGAAGTGACAGGTTTTTGAACTTGGATACCATTTATCAATAACACGAAGCGGAATCCCATAGATTTTGCATTTCCGTGTGAGAAAATCTCTGAACCCACGGAAATTCTGTTGCGTCACAGCTTTTGACAAATGGCGGTTCTTCATCATACCAGATACGTTCAAATCCTCAATCGCCACAAACTCCGGCTTGGCTTTCACCAGAGAAGCAACCATTTGACGCAGATAATCCTTACGGATACAGTCAAGGCGGTAATGGAGTTTTTGAACTTTGAGACGTTGCTTATTATATCGTTTGCTTGAATCTTTTCCTTTCTTGGAATTTTTTTCATGACTTCCGCGTTTTCTCGAAAGCCGCCGCTGTTCCCGTTTGAGCTTCTTTTCCAGTTTCCTTACTTTGCGCGTTTTATTGATATTCGGAAACTCCCGTCCGTCGCTTACGACCGCGAAAGACTTGATTCCTAAATCAACGCCGATACCTTCCGTTTGCGGCTTAACAGGTTCAGGGTTCGGAACTTCCACCAGTACGGAACAAAAGAAGCGTCCGGCGTGTAAAGAGATACTGCCGGAATGAATCACATTTGTTTCCGTTGGAAAATAGCCATACTCCTTCAATGTTACCCATCCAAGGCCGGGAATTTTGATTCTGTGCCGTTCACAGACAATCGGTTGATTGCGTCCGTTTCTCACGAAGTAGTAAGACGGCTCATTTACGCCTTTCTTCTTGAATTTTGGGTGTCCACTTTGATTCTTGAAGAAACGCTTATACGCCGAATCCGCGTTTATGATTGCCTGTTTTACCGCTTTCGCGTTGCTTTCCTTAATCCAGCGTTTATCAGGATTTCTGGGAAGATATTCATGATTCAGCCATATGGAGAAGTCATAAGCACCCATGTACTTCTGACCCTCCTCATACCGTTTATCCGCTTCCGCGAGAAACAGGTTATAGACAAATCTGCAAGTCCCGATTGCCTTTAACAGAGTAACACGCTGTTCCGGCGTAGGCTTCACCTCTGTTTTCAGGCTCTTTAGCAAGGTTGTCACCCTCCCTAATTTGTTCATATTTTTTCGATTTCCTGACATCGCCTCCAGACAGTGATGGTGTATCTTATGTTTGGCGGGCGGGAAATAGACCCGCCGCCCGTTCACAATGAGGGAATATCGGTCATTTCCACGGAAAAAGCGCCTCTTTTACGTCGGGAATATGCAAATATGACAGACGCTGCCGGGAAAAGTTGTGCATATCGTCGCTTGCATAACCCGATGGAAGATTGTATAATGCACTCTATCGTGAAAAAGGATGGGGGAGCGTACCTATGAAACCCAAAGAGGATATCAAAAAAATTGTGCTGGCCTACTCCGGGGGGCTGGACACTTCTATTATTATTCCGTGGTTGAAGGAAAATTATAATAACCCGGAAATTATCGCGGTGTCCGGCGACGTGGGGCAGGCCGGGGAACTCGACGGCTTGGAGGAAAAAGCACTCAAAACCGGCGCGTCTAAGCTGATTATCGCCGACCTCGTGGACGAGATGGTAGACGAAGTTATCATTCCCGCCCTGAAGATGGACGCCAAATATGAGACGTACCTTTTGGGTACGGCGTTCGCCCGTCCGATTCTGGGACGCAAGCTGGCGCAGGTCGCGTTAGAGGAACACGCCGACGCCGTTTGTCACGGCTGTACCGGCAAGGGAAACGACCAAGTCCGTTTTGAACTCGCCGTGAAGCGTTTCGCCCCCGATATGACGGTTATCGCGCCGTGGCGGGAATGGTCTATCCGCTCCCGTGACGAGGAAATCGACTACGCCGAAGCGCACAACGTCCCCCTGAAAATCTCCCGCGAAACCAACTATTCCAAAGACAAGAACCTCTGGCACCTCAGCCACGAAGGCCTTGACTTGGAGAACCCCGCCAACGAACCCGATTACGACAAGCCCGGCTTTCTGGAAATGGGCGTCTCCCCGGCACAGGCTCCCGATACGCCCGCCTACGTCACGATTGACTTTGAAAAGGGCGTCCCCGTCGCGCTCAACGGCGAACGGATGAAGGCTTCCAAGATTATCGCGGGACTGAACGAAATCGGCGGCGCGAACGGCGTCGGCATTATCGACATCGTGGAAAACCGTCTCGTGGGTATGAAAGACCGCGGCGTGTACGAGACCCCCGGCGGTACTATCCTGTACTTCGCGCACGAACAGCTCGAAATGCTCACCGTCGACAAGGACACACTCCACGCCAAGCAGAAACTCGCCATTGACTTTGCCGACCTCATCTACAACGGCAAGTGGTTTACGCCCCTGCGGGAGGCCATTTCCGCTTTCGCCGACAAGGCCAACGAAAATGTCACGGGTTCCGTACGCCTCAAGCTCTACAAGGGCAACATCATTCCCGCCGGGACGACTTCCCCCTGTTCGCTCTACTCCGAAAATCTGGCGACCTTCGACGAGTCGGACTACGACCAGAAAGACGCCGCCGGATTTATCAATCTGTGGGGACTGCCCACGAAAGTGCAGGCTTTACGGGAAAAGGGTCTGCTGTGACGCCACAGACGACGGGGGAGCGTTCCCCCGTCACGCTTTTATGGAGGTATCTTATGAAACTATGGTCCGGGCGCTTCGGCAAGGACACGGACGCGCTTGTCAACGCGTTCAACGCGTCGATTGACTTCGACCAGCGCCTCTACCGCGACGACATCCGGGGCAGTCTCGCCCACGCGAAAATGTTGACGGACTGCGGCATTCTGAACCGCGACGACGGGGAAGCGATACAGCGGGGCTTGCGCGGAATCCTGTCCGACATCGAGGCCGGAAAGATTGAGTTTTCCGCCGAACACGAGGACATACACATGAACATCGAAGCCTTGCTTACGGAGCGTATCGGCGACGCCGGAAAGCGTCTGCACACCGCCCGGAGCCGTAACGACCAAGTAGCCGTCGATTTCCGGATGTACGTCCGCCGCGAAATCGGTTCCGTTATCCGGCACCTGCTGTCACTGGAAACGGTGTTGTGCAACAAGGCCAAGGCACATCAAATGACGGTCATGCCGGGGTATACGCATTTGCAACGCGCCCAGCCGGTGTCATTCGCGCACTATTTGTTGGCCTACGCTAATATGTTTGTCCGCGACGTGACGCGTTTGGAGGACTGCCGCGAACGCCTCAACAAATGTCCGCTTGGGTGTGGCGCTCTCGCCGGGACGACGTACCCTATTGACCGCTGGAAAACCGCCGAGGAATTGGACTTCGACGCCCCTATGGAAAATTCCATGGACGGCGTGTCTGACCGTGACTACGCGTTGGAGTTGTTGAGTGACCTGTCCATACTCATGACCCATTTGTCCCGGTTCGCCGAGGAGATTATCCTTTGGTGCAGTTGGGAATTTAAGTTCGTCGAACTCGACGACGCCTACGCTACGGGTTCCTCCATCATGCCGCAGAAGAAAAACCCCGACGTGGCGGAACTCGTGCGCGGCAAGACAGGGCGTGTCTACGGTAGTCTCATGTCCCTGTTGACGACCATGAAGGGCTTGCCCTTGGCCTACAACAAGGATATGCAGGAGGACAAGGAACCTGTCTTTGACGCGCTGGACACCGTGCAAGTATGCTTACCGGTATTCGCCGCCATGCTCGACACGATGAAGGTACTCCCCGAAAACATGCGTCAGGCCGCCGGACGCGGATTCATTAACGCCACCGACTGCGCCGACTATCTCACGAAAAAGGGTATGGCGTTCCGCGACGCCTACACCGTCACGGGACAGTTAGTGGCGCTTTGCGCGGAACAGGGAAAGACGCTGGAAGAATTATCGTTGCCGGAACTGAAAGCGGCGTCGGAACTGTTCGACACGGACGTGTACGAGGCGTTACATCTCGAAAACTGTATGGCGCTCCGCAAGAGTTACGGCGGCCCCGCCATTCACGAGACTTCCCAGCAAATCAAGGAAATTGAGGACTTTATCGCCGAACGTTGGCAAGAGGATAGCGAAACATGAAACCAAAAGTCTACATTGACGGCAAAGAGGGTACCACCGGATTACAAATCTTCAGCCGCCTGACAGCGCGTGACGACATCGAACTGTTGTTGATTGCGGAGGAAAAGCGGAAGGACACACAGGAGCGTCAGAAGCTGATGAACGCGGCGGACTTGGTATTTCTGTGTCTGCCGGACGCCGCCGCCGTTGAGGCCGTCGCGCTCGCGCAGAACCCGGACACCCGAATCATTGACGCGTCCACGGCACACCGTACCGCCCCCGGCTGGGCGTACGGATTCCCGGAACTGTCCGACGCCCACCGTGACGCGATTTCGCGCAGTAAGCGCGTGGCAAATCCGGGCTGTCACGCCACGGGCTTTATCAGCGTCGTTTATCCGCTGATTGCGGCGGGTGTCCTGCCGAAAGACACGGCGCTTTCGTGCTTCTCGCTGACCGGCTACTCCGGCGGCGGAAAGAAAATGATTGCCCAGTATGAAACCCCCGACAGAGACGCGTTACTGTCAAGCCCCGGCGTGTACGGTCTCCCGCAGTCCCATAAACACCTGCCCGAAATGCGCGTCATTCCCGGTCTGGACGTTGCCCCGGTATTCTGTCCCGTGGTCGACGACTATTACAAGGGTATGGCGACGACGGTTCCCCTGCATATATCGCAACTTCGCGGCGTGTCTACTTTACAACAAATCCGGGATATTTACAAGTCCCATTACGCGACGGGACGCGGGGTTGTGTCGGTGTCGGAGGACGTACCCGGTCTTTTGTACGGCGCGGCGTACGCCGGACGCGATACGCTGTCAATTGTTGTATGCGGCAACGCGGAACGCGTCACGGTTACGGCGCTGTTCGACAATCTCGGCAAGGGTGCCAGCGGCGCGGCGGTGCAAAATATGAATCTTATGTTGGGCTTCCCCGAAACGGCGGGGCTGAATCTCGATTGAGGGTGTTACTATGGCGTCCGGACGGGAATACCTGCGCTTTATCCTCGACCAGTTGTCGGAGTGTGACGGGATTACATTCCGCCCCATGATGGGGGAATTTCTCCTTTATTATCATGGCAAACTGTTCGGCGGAATCTACGACGACCGTTTTCTTGTCAAGCCCGTGCGGGGTGCCGTCGACTATCTGCGGAACGTCGCCTATGAAGCGCCGTACCCCGGCGCGAAAGACATGTTGCTTGTCGACGACGTGGACGACAAAGCCTATCTCGCGGGACTGCTGGAAGTCATGTACCCGGAACTGCCGGAACCGAAACGGAAATCAGGAGGAAACAATTCATGAAGTTTATAGAAGGCGGCGTATGTGCCGCAAAGGGGTTCCGGGCGGCCGGAATCCATGTCGGTGTCAAGACCCACGCCGATTGGAAAAAAGACGTTGCCTTGATTGTCTCGGAGACGCCCTGCGCGGCGGCGGGCGTATTCACGCGGAACGTTGTCAAGGCCGCGCCGGTTCACGTCGACCTCGCACACCTTAAAAACGGCGTGGCGCGGGCGGTTATCGCCAACAGCGGCAACGCCAACGCCTGCGCCCCTCACGGCGAAGCGTACGCCGAACGGATGTGCGCGGCGGCGGCAAATGTTATCGGCTGTGCGCCGGAAGATGTACTGGTATCGTCAACGGGCGTCATCGGGCAGACGCTGAATATTGAGGCAATCGAAAACGGCGTACAAAAACTGTACGACGCGCTGGAAGCGTCCCCGGAGGCCAGCGACGCGGCGGCACACGCTATCATGACCACCGACACCGCCAAAAAAGAAGCCGCCGTGGAAACTGTTATCGGCGGGAAAACTGTCCGTATGGGCGGAATCGCCAAGGGAAGCGGCATGATTCACCCCAATATGGGGACGATGTTGTGTTTCCTTACAACCGACTGCGCGATATCCTCTGACATGATTCGCGCCGCGTTACTCGAAACGGCGGAAGTCAGCTTCAACCGAATCAGCGTCGACGGCGACACCTCCACAAATGACAGTTGCATGGTGCTTGCCAACGGTCTCGCGGACAACGCCGAAATTACCGCCAAGGGCGCGGACTATGACGCGTTCTTGGAAGCGTTACAGGCGTTGTGTGTCCGGCTGGCGCGGGAAATGGCCTCCGACGGCGAGGGCGCGAAACATTTGATTACCTGTACCGTCAGCGGCGCGGAGAGCGTCAAGAGCGCGGAGACTGTCGCCAAGTCCGTGATTTCGTCCACGCTCCTGAAAGCCGCGATTTTCGGCGCGGACGCCAACTGGGGTCGTGTGCTGTGCGCTATGGGCTACTCCGGGGAGAGCTTCGACCCCGACAGGGTCAACGTAACCTTCGCAAGCGCGGCGGGCGAAATCGACGTATGCGCCAACGGGCGCGGTCTCGATTTCGACGAGGACAAGGCGAAACGCATTCTCACGGAACACGATATCGAAATCCGTATTGTCATGGGCGAGGGCGACGCCGTGTGTACCTGCTGGGGCTGTGACATCACCTATGACTATATCAAAATCAACGGCGATTACCGCACCTGATACCCAAAATCATGTAAGGAGGAACGCGTATGGCGTCCCATGAAGTACAGGCCCGGACACTGGTGGAAGCCCTGCCCTATATCCAGCAGTTCACCGGGAAAACGATTGTCGTCAAGTACGGCGGAAACGCGATGATTTCCGATGAACTTCGGAAAGCCGTCATGAGTGACATTATCCTGTTGAATCTGGTAGGAATCCGTGTCGTAATGGTTCACGGCGGCGGCCCCGAAATCAACGACATGTTAAAGAAAATCGGTCATCAGTCGCGTTTCGTGGACGGCCTCCGCTACACCGACCGCGAGACCATGGACATTGTGCAGTCTGTGTTGTGCGGCAAGGTCAACAAGGACTTGGTGTCGCAGATTAACCGCTTGGGCGGCAAGGCTATTGGGCTTTGCGGCATGGACGGCGCGTTATTTCAGGCTGTGCAGCTCGATGAGAAATACGGACTTGTGGGGCGTATCACGGGCGTTGACCCGAAACCCGTTGAAAGCGCGCGGGAGAACCACTATATTCCGGTCGTGTCCACAGTCGCGCAGGGCATGGACGCCGACACCGCCTACAATATCAACGCCGACACCGCCGCCGCCAAATTAGCCGAGGCCTTACGCGCCGAAAAACTTATCCTGTTGACGGACGTTCGCGGACTGCTCCGCGACCCCAAGGACGAGGAGACGTTAATTCGTGTCGTGCAGTTGCGGGAAATCCCCGGCCTCATGCAGAGCGGGATTATCTCCGGCGGCATGATTCCGAAAATCCAGTGTTGCGCGGCGGCGATTTCCGCGGGCGTCGACCGCGTACAGATTATCGACGGACGCATACCGCATTCGATTTTAATTGAGCTTCTCAGTGACAAGGGAATCGGAACCATGTTGCGCCGTGATGAAACGTCCACGCTCGGCGACATGCTCCGCCGCGCAGAGCCGCCCGAATATCATTACGATGATTAAAGGCGGGATTTCAGAATCAGACAACGCCTGATTCAGCGCGGGATGAAAAGGAGATGAACACATTATGACATCTGATGAAATCCGGGCTTTGACCCAACAGTATATTATGCCGACATACGGGCGTTTCCCGGTCGTGATTGACCACGGGGACGGTTCCCGGCTCTATGACCCCGAAGGACGCGAGTATATCGACTTCACAAGCGGAATCGGCGTCTGTGATTTGGGGTACGGCTGTCAGCCGTGGGCGGACGCTATCGCCGCGCAGGCCAAGAAATTAGGCCACGTGTCGAACCTGTTCTACACGGAACCGGCGGCGCGGCTTGCGGAAATTCTCTGTAAGCGTACGGGCATGAGCGCGGCGTTTTTCGCCAACGGCGGCGGCGAGGCCAACGAGGGTTTAATCAAACTGGCGCGGAAATACAGTTTCGACCGCTACGGACAGGGACGCGCCACAATTATCAGCCTCAAAAACTCGTTCCACGGACGCACTATCACCACGTTGAAGGCCACCGGACAGGAAGTCTTTCACAACTACTTTTTCCCGTTTACGGAGGGCTTCCGCTACGCCGACGCCAACGACATGGAATCCCTCAACGCCGTCGCCGGGGAGGACGTGTGCGCCGTACTCGTGGAACTGGTACAGGGTGAGGGCGGCGTGTTGCCGCTTGATAAAGCGTACGTCGCGGCGCTGTCGAAACTCTGTGCCGAACGTGACTGGCTTCTGTTAGTCGACGAAGTGCAGACAGGTGTCGGGCGTACGGGCAAGCTGTTCGCGTTCCAGCACTACGGCGTAACGCCTGACGCGCTGACGTTCGCCAAGGGTATCGCGGGCGGACTGCCCATGAGCGGCATTCTGGCTAACGAAAAGTGCCGGGACGTACTCGGCCCCGGTACCCACGCCACGACATTCGGCGCGAATCCCGTATGCGCCGCCGCCGCGCTCGTCGTACAGGAGACGTTGAGCGACGCGTTTCTTGAAGAAGTCACGAACAAGGGGCGCTATCTGCGGGAATCCATTGAGGCAATGAAATTGCCCTGTTTCGGCAAGACACGCGGCTTAGGTCTCATGATTGGCATTGCCGTCAATGACGGTTACAGTAACCGCGAACTCGCCAACCGCCTGATTGACAATGGCCTACTGGTACTGACAGCGGGCGCGGGTATGCGTCTGTTGCCGCCGCTGGTCGTCACGAAAGACGAAATGGACAAAGGCCTTGCCATTATGAAACAGGTTCTTTCCTGAACCGCCGGAGGGACTATGAAAAATCACAAACACTTTTTGAAGTTACTGGACTTTACCCCGGCGGAAATCCAACAGTTTTTGGACACCGCCGTCGACCTCAAGGCCAAAAAGAAAGCCGGTATCCCCCACCGCTATTTGGAGGGAAAGAATGTCGCGCTGATTTTCGAGAAAACGTCCACGCGGACGCGTTGCGCGTTTGAAGTGGCGGCACGTGACCTCGGCATGGGGAGCAGTTACATTTCCACAGGCAGTCAGATGGGCGTCAAGGAGAGTATCGCCGACACGGCGCGTGTTCTCGGACGCATGTATGACGGCATCGAATACCGGGGCTACGGACAGTGTATCGTGGACGAACTCGCGCATTACGCCGGGGTTCCCGTGTTCAACGGCCTTACCAACGAGTTCCACCCGACACAGGTCTTAGCCGACTTCATGACGATTCAGGAACATTTCGGAAAACTGTCCGGCGCGAAACTGGTCTATTTAGGCGACGCCCGTTTCAATATGGGTAACAGTCTCATGGTGGGCTGTGCCAAAATGGGACTGCACTTTGTGGCGTGTTCGCCGAAGGCATACTGGCCGGGCGCGGCGTTAGTCGAAACCTGTCAGGGAATCGCAAAGGAGACGGGCGCGGTTTTAGAGTTCTCGGAGAATCCCGCCGACGCCGTGCGGGGCGCGGATGTCCTGTACACGGACGTTTGGGTGTCCATGGGGGAACCCGTGGAAGTCTGGCAGGAACGCATTGACGCCTTAGCGCCGTATCAGGTGACAATGGAACTCATGGACAAAGCCGGGGAACAGTGCCGCTTCATGCACTGTCTGCCGTCGTACCACGACCGCAAGACCGATATCGGGCGCGAAATGGGCGAACGTTTCCACCGTGACGCCATGGAAGTCACGGACGAAGTATTTGAGTCGCCGCGCTCTATCGTGTTCGACGAGGCCGAAAACCGTATGCACACAATCAAAGCCGTCATGTACGAGCTTATGACATGAAATGTTGTCCCCCGCCGCGAAAACGGCGGGGGACGGCGCGTTTCATGCGTTTATTTCGGCGACGGAAACAGTGTGCTTTACGCGTCCATTTCCAGAATGACGAACTGCCAAGGACGCGCCGACAGCGTGTCGTGTTCCATGACGCATGTTTGCAGATTGTTTAACAGAACTTGCTTTACGGTTCCGGGCAACGGGATTTCCTGTTCTGTGTCCTGACAGTTCCCGACAACAAGAAGCGTCTGCGCGTCACTCCGCCGGAAATACGCCATGACGTTTACGAGTTCGGACAGATACGGCGTGGTCTCGCCGTAGACAACGGTTTCCCGGTAATCAGGATTTTTCCGTAAGGCGATTAAGGCGCGGTAGAAGTTCCACACGGAATCAGGGTCGCCGCGCTGTGCGTCCAGATTGATTTCCCGGTAGTTCGGATTGACGCGTAACCACGGCGTCCCGGTACTGAATCCGGCGTTGCCGGAGGCGTCCCACTGGAACGGTGTCCGGGCGTTGTCGCGGGAAAACTGATTTACGCTCTCCATAGCCTCGTCCGGGGAAAGTCCGGCGTCCAGCGCTACCCGGTACTGGTCACGGGCGGAAATGTCGTCCACTTCCTCAATATGCGTACAATGTATGTTTTCCATGCCGATTTCCTGTCCCTGATACAGGAACGGCAGGCCGCGAAGCATGAAATTTACTCCGCCCAGCAGTTTTTTCGCCGCCACGGCGTACGCCCCCGCGCAGGTTCCCTCCGGCAGATACCGTGACACCCCCCGCGGCTCGTCGTGATTCTCGATGATGTTGCACAGAAAACCGGTGTCCCGTGTCTTGCGCTGGCTCTCGAAACAGGCGGCCTTGTACTGTTCCGGCGTGACGTGCTTCTGTGCGTACCAGCCTTCCGGGCCTTGGTTCAGGACAGTTTCCCCGAAGTCGAACATGGTCGAAAAACAGCCCCTGTCCCCGATAAAGAGCGGGAGTTCCTCCGGCTTCTCGTTGAACACTTCCCCGACAGTAAAGGCGTCGTACTTGCGGAATGTCTCATCCGCCATTTCGTTGAGGAAGTCAAGGACGCCCCGCGCCTCGAATAGCATGTTGTCCACGCTGGAAAGCCCGTCGTCACGGTCTGCGGGGTAGTCCCGGAACGGCAACGCCTTCTTAATGTTGATAATGGCGTCAATGCGGAACCCCGCAAGGCCTTTGTCAAGCCACCAGTTAATCATATTGTAGACTTCCCGGCGGACTTCCGGGTTTTCCCAGTTCAAATCCGGCTGCTTCCGGTGGAACAGGTGCAGGTACACATAGTCGTCATGTCCGGGGAGTTCCGACCAGACCGGCCCGCCGAAGTACGAGCGCCAGTTACAAGGCAGTGGTTCGCCGCGCTGATGTTTGCGGATGTAGAAAAACTGTCCGTACTTCCCTTCCGGGTCTCGACAGGCTTCCCGGAACCATTCATGCTCGTCGGAACAGTGGTTGACGACCAAATCCATGACAATGCCGATGTCACGCCGTTTGGCCTCGCGGAGCAGTTCGTCCATGTCGTCCATAGTCCCGAAGCGCGGGTCAATGCGGTAATAGTCGGAGATGTCGTAGCCTTGGTCAGCCAGCGGGGACGCGTACACCGGCGAAAGCCACACCAATCCCACGCCCAGTTCTTGCAGATAGTCCAATTTGCTGATAATGCCGCGTAAGTCCCCGATTCCGTCGCCGTTGGTGTCAAGGAAACTCTTGGGGTAAATCTGATAGGCCGTCAGGCCGTGCCACCACTTGCGTTCCATGTTCGCCCTCCTGTGTGCGTGCAAAAGTAGATTGTGCGTCTATGATAGCAGTCAAGCCCCGGAAAGTCAAGGCATGCGCGCAAAAGCGGAACCGGGGACGCGCCCCGGTTCTGTGTCGTACACGACGGAGGGGGTAAAACGAACTTTTGCCAACGATTCCTTTACACATATCCGGGCGGAAATTTTACGCGGATTCCCTTGACGTACAACGCCTTTTCGGGTATCATAGCGGAGACAGGGGGCGTGACCTGTGTACAAAATTTACTTTTACAAGGACAGGAACGGTCGAAAGCCAGTGTCCGAGTATTTGTCCGAGCTTGCCCGGAAGAACGACAAGGACAGCCGAATCAAACTGAAAAAAATCCGCGACTACGTAAAGACTTTGAGCCAGTACGGAACACGGGCGGGAGAGCCGTATATTAAGCACATTGAAGGCGATATATGGGAATTACGCCCTATCCGGGACAGGATTTTCTTTGTGGGATGGACGGAAGGCGGCTTTGTACTGCTTCACCAGTTCATGAAGAAAACCCAGAAAACCCCGGCGAGGGAAATCGCGCAGGCCAAGCGGGAACTGGCGGACTTGAAAGAAAGGGGAGATATTGACGATGAATAACAGCGCAATCGGCGGGACATGGGACGAACTGGAACGCGAACTTTTCACCCCTGAGGAAATCGCCGCAAGCAATCTTCATGTGGCGATGATGGGCGAACTGCTCAAAGGTCGTCAGGAACAGGGAATCAACGCCGACAAACTCGAAGAAATGACGGGCGTCAAGCGTTCCGTCATCTCCAAAATGGAGCGTTGCGACGATATCCCGCAACTGGAAGCGGTCTTGAAAGTCCTTGCGACGTTCGGAAAGACACTCGCTGTCGTGCCGATTCAGCCGGAATAACGTGTTTCGCGTCCTGTCCGATTCCGGGCGGGACGCGAAAAAACAGGGGAAACCCGTCTCCGATATGGCAATGTCGGCGTATTGCCAAGAAGATGAAGCACGGAACCGGGGACGCGCCCCGGTTCTGTGTCGCTTACAGGTCTAACAATTCGTCCTGCTCGATTTGCCGGATACCCTGCGCGGCGAGCGCGGCGGCGGCTTTGGCGTTGTCCGCCACGCGGAATATCGTGTAGGCGTCCCTGCCCTTCCTGCCGCCGAAAAAGGCGTACAGATACTCTACATTCACGTCCGCCGCCGCCAGCACACGGAGAACTTTATCCAGTCCGCCGGGAGTGTCGGAGAGCGCCACGCCCAGAACCTGTGTCACGTTGTGGACGAAACCGGCGTCACGCAACACGGTTGTGGTCTTGTACACGTCGTTCACGATGATACGCGCAATGCCGAAATCGCTGGTCTCCGCGAGGGAGAACGCCCGCATATCGATTCCGTTTTCCGCCAGAACGGCGGTCATGGACTGCAACGCGCCCGGACGGTTTTCCAAAAAGACTGAAATCTGCTTTATCACGGGAAGCGCCTCCTCTCAGATTTTACGGTTGTCGATGACGCGCACGGCCTTGCCTTCGCTTCTGACGATGGATTTCGGCGCGACAAGCGTCACTTTCGCGGTCAGTCCGAGCATGGAGCGCAGACCGTCCACGAGTTCCTTTTGACGGCGGCTGATTTCGCCGAGGTTGTCCGTGAACATCTCCGGCGTCATTTCTACGCGTACGTCGAGTGTATCCGTGTTGTTGACGCGCCCGACGATAATCTGATAGTTCGCGGGATAGCCCAAATTCAAAAGCACGGTCTCAATCTGCGACGGGAACACGTTCACGCCCCGGATAATCAGCA